>DOEX01000038.1:5003-5288 GCA_003532515.1 Anaerolineaceae bacterium
CGTATTGTCCAGATTCCGGGGCCTTTTCACCCGGCTTGTGTATTGTACCTTTGGTTTTACTCATTCGGATATCCTTTCCGGTCATAATGACCAACGATCAAAACGCATTTGACATTCACCAACTGGCAACCTAGCCCCTTGATTGAGCATTTTCCGAAGGGCAATAGCTGCCTGATTTGCTGGAAGAATATGGTGGATTACCATTTCATCTAAAATCCATAATACCCCATGAACATGTATCCCTTGTAATCTAGCAAGTTCGTTAAGTCCTCGGTCTCCGGTAAC
>DOEX01000245.1 GCA_003532515.1 Anaerolineaceae bacterium
TAACTTGTGTCGTGAAGCGGTTCCAGTTGTGCGACTTCATAATTCAACATCTGGCTCAATAGGCTCTTGCCAGGCTCCTCACGTGAAAAATTGCGCAAAAATTCGGATATTCGGTTCTGAAGTGGGAGTTCCATCTGTTTGGAGACGGAAAGGTTTAAATTGGGAATGATTGGGGGAGAAATCCAGATCACCGGGACTTGATCGATCACGTCTGTCAGGTCGCTGATCACTTCAGACGAAGTACGGGGATCAGCGGAGTGTGCATAGGTAACCGCATAAGAGCAAATCCCTTTTATATAGAGAGCACGAATACTGGAACTAAAACTATAGGTGAGCACTGGACGGGTATAAGCTATGTTGCTTTGTGAAAGATATCCCAGTGGTACCCAATATCCTGACAAGGAGTCTTCCTGGGTAAGGCATGGGCGCAAACCAGCCAACTGAGTCAATGACTGGGAAGCAGTTGCGTTGGAACTGTTTGTAGAAGGATCGTAAAAGGACTGCAGTTTCGCATCTTTATGCCCTAAAAATTGGACACCAATAGCGGTTACTCCCAGGTGGTTGGTCACCAGTAAGGCGCTCACCAGTTCTTTTTGCGAAGCAAGCAGGTATTCTGGTGCAGTAAGCCAGGCCATGTCAACTTCGCCACGTTGTAAAGCCAGTTCAAGGTCAACATAATTTGCGAAAGCTTGCGATGTAAATGTTAGTGAGAGTCCTTCGGAGAGGTGCATCAGTACACTTTGAAGCGCTTCTGCCTGTCCAGCCACGTTCTCCTGGATGATTAATCCAATCACGATCGGATTTTCCTGCGAACCCAGGGGAGCCGGCGTGGGGGTATAGGTGGGCATCGGAGTGGGTGGAAGCAGCTCTGGGGTTGCTGTCAGAGGATTGAATTCCAAGGTGGGTTGTCCTGCAATTGAACCGCAAGCACTCAAGAAAATTAGCGAAATGGCCAGTGCCAGGATGAAACGCATGCCAGTTTTTGCCATGCGTTCATTTTACCTTATTTGAAAGGGTAGAATGGAAACAGTGGGCAGAACGCCTTATGTCTGTTCGATAAAATATTTATTGTCTCGTATGTTAAAATATTTAAAACTAACCGGAGGATGTTATGGAGATAAAACTTGAAGCTGTCAAAAAACCTGAAGATATCAACTTTATCTTTGGTCAATCCCATTTTATCAAAACGGTCGAAGACATTCACGAAATGTTGGTTACCTCTGTTCCGGGTATCAAGTTTGGATTAGCTTTTTGTGAAGCTTCCGGACCATGCCTGGTGCGTTGGACAGGGAACGATGAAGATCTGGTCGAACTGGCAACCGAAAACGCCATGCGAATTGGTGCAGGGCACAGTTTTATACTTTTCCTTGGTGAAGGATTTTTCCCAATAAACCTACTGAACAACCTTAAGAATGTGCCTGAAGTGGTGAATATTTTCTGTGCAACCGCTAACCCAACCGAAGTCGTATTGCTTGAAACAGAACAGGGTCGGGCAGTTTTGGGGGTTGTCGATGGTTTTTCGCCACGCGGGATCGAAACTGAAGAAGATATTGCTACCCGAAAGCGCTTCTTGAGGATGATCGGCTATAAGTTTTAGTTTATAACTGAGCTAAACCTTGTCTGAAAGCCAGCGATCAAGAAATTTAAAGGAAGAAAAGGCGCCTGCGCGATGGCTGATTTGGTTCTTTCGATTTGAATCCAACTCAGCCATCGTTTTTCCTTCCTGGGGGATCCAGAAGATTGGGTCATAACCAAAGCCATTGGATCCATGAAATTCGACTATGATTTCGCCAGCAATACTGCCATGATTATCACCAACCAGGTCCGGATGCACGTACAAAACAGCGTGACAATGAAAAGCTGCCAGCCAGGGTTTGGGTTTGTCTCCGAGCCTCGAAAGCAAGTACAGGCACCTGTCGTGATCCGAAGCACCTGGTTTTGGCGAGTATCGGTGAGAGTGAAGTCCCGGTTCTCCGCCTAAGGCTTCTACTTCAAGTCCGGAATCATCTGCAAGCACAGGCAACCCGCTTACCTCATAAAATGCCCTCGCTTTGATAAGCGCATTTTCAAAATAACTTGAGCCATTTTCTGGGGGATTGAGGATGACACCAAGGTCGCAAGGCTTAATCAATTTGACAGGTTGGTTTACCAGAATCGCGGAAATTTCCTGGAATTTATGGTCATTATTACTGGCTAATAAGATTTCTTTCATCAAGTGTCCAATCTAAAACGGGCGATAAACACCCACATGATATAATCGAGGAAAATACATTAACAATTGTAATTGACCATGGAAAAGATAAAGCATCCCCTTCGCACCAATGTTGGCCATTTTCTCAATAAACCCGTAGGCTATAGCCGGGAATTTGAGATTGATTTCTCGGAAATTTTCATAGAACCTGACCTTAACGCCAATAATCTCAAAGGCAAATATTCCTTCTCACGAACAAGCGAAGGTTTGTTGCTACAGGCAGAGTTGGAAGCAGACCTTGAGGGTCAGTGCAGCCGGTGTCTGGAACCAATGCCTGTACACGTGGCTACTCATTTCGAAGAATTGTATGTTTTCGAGACTCGTATCAAAGAAGAACTGGACGAAGAAGAAGTTCCTAACGATGGTTATATAGAGCTCGGAATCCCCTTTAGAGATTACCTTCTCCTGGAGATGCCGATCAATAATATCTGCCGACCTGACTGTAAAGGGATCTGCCTGGATTGTGGGCAAAACCTGAACTTAGGATCCTGTGAGCATAATCACGGAATAGAATATTTGTAATAATTATAAGAGTTAGCTAAAGCACGGCAGATGATGATAGAATTTTGCCGATGCTTTTTAATGGGAGTTGACAATGAACGAGAACATTTTAATTGCTGTTGCCTGGCCGTACGCGAATTCCGATATTCATGTTGGAAACATCACCGGATCGCACCTTCCCGGAGATATTGTTGCACGATATCACCGTCTTCGAGGAAACAAGGTTCTGATGGTATCGGGTTCGGATTCACATGGTACAGCGATTACGATCAAAGCCGATCAAACTGGTCAGACTCCCCATGCCATCTATTCACATTATCATCCTCGTTTCATTGAACTGTTTCAACGACTTGGGATCAGCTATGATCTGTTCACTTCCACTCATACTGAAAACCATTTTTCGATCGCTCAAAAGGTATTTTTGAGTCTGCTTGGAAATGGATACCTGAACAAATATGTTTCGAAACAGTGGTACAGTCCGGTTGCACAGCGCTTTTTGCCTGACCGCTACGTGGAAGGAACCTGCTATATTTGCGGAAATGAGGGCGCACGCTCGGACCAATGTGAGAAGTGCGGCAACGAGCTGGAAGCCGAGAAACTGATCAATCCTCGCTCCAAAGTAGACGGTTCAACTCCCGAACTCAAAGAAACCGAGCATTTCTTCCTGGATCTCTCCACGCTCGAGCCGAAAATTCAGCAGTTTCTGAAAGAACGGGAAGATTATTGGCGACCAAACGTTTTGAGACAATCTTTAGGAACGATCCAATCAGTTGGTTTAAAACCAACCTCAGTAACACGTGACCTGGAGTGGGGCATCCCGGTTCCGTTGGAAGGCTGGGAAGGGAAATGCCTCTATGTTTGGTTTGAGGCAGTCATTGGATACCTTTCCTCTACAGTTGAGTGGGGAAAATTGAACGACCAACCTGATATCTGGCGCGATTGGTGGACCAACCAGGAAGCCAAATCATTTTACTTTATAGGAAAAGATAACATCACCTTCCATGCTGTCACCTGGCCGGCAGAATTGCTTGGGATGGCTGAGGATTTTGACAGGCGAATGGAAAATACATCACCACAGCCTTTGGTCTTGCCTTACGACGTTCCCGCCAATGAATTTATGAATTTGGAAGGCAAAAAGATCAGCGGCAGCCACAACTGGGCTGTCTGGGGTTTGGATGCGTTGGATCGCTACGATAGCGATGCCCTGCGTTACTACCTGACAGTTGCCATGCCTGAAAACCGTGATTCGGATTGGGATTGGGAAGAATTTTTCCAGAGAAACAACAATGAACTTGTGGCAACCTGGGGCAACCTGGTCAACCGGGTTTTATCCTTTACATGGAAAAACTTTGATGGCCAGATACCCAATCCAGGGCAATTGCGCGCTTCGGATCTCGTATTGCTGGATGTTATCAAGTCTGGTTTTGAATCCGTTGGCAACAGGATCGAAAAAGTGGAACTTAAGGCAGCCCTGGCAGAAGCAATGCGACTGGCAACCGAAGTCAACAAATATTTGGATGTCCATGCACCCTGGTTCGAGATTAAAACCGACCGCGATGAGGCAGCCAAGTCACTCTTCACTGCTATCCAGGCAATCGACTGGCTGAAAATCATGTTCGCACCATTCCTACCGGATACGAGCGAAAGATTACAACAAATCCTGGCTTATGATGCACCCCTGTTTGGCAAGCCGTTTACCCAGGAGGTTACCGATTCTCTTGGTTCACACGTGGTGCTTGGGCTTGACACTGAAAATTCGCTGGCGAAGGAAGGTGCGGATTTATGGCTGGCAATGGAATTGCAAGAAGGCAAACCTTTCAATCAACCCACGGCCTTGTTCAAAAAGTTCGACCACAGCATTGTTGAAGAAGAACGCGCGAGATTGGGAAAGCCGTCTGATTAACATCGAACGTGCCGGCTAAGACATTTTGATCGTGCTGGCTAAGTGATTTGATTCTTCCCTGCTAAGTGATTTGAATCTTGCCGGCGTTTTCGCCGAGCATGCGATTTGACCGAATGTCTCTCGATCGTGCCGGTCTCCTGACCGAGCACGCGATTTGACCGAAGGTCTCCCTCTAAAGGAGCATGGCTTAGGTACTTTGTAACCTCTTCGCAAGATATCTACAAGTCGGTGAACTTGTTTAGATAAAACGGCAGATCTTGCAATAGTCTTTGCATGATCATTTCAACACGTGAACGCCAGAGTGCATAGTTATTATCAGTTTCTGAAGCGGTTGGAGTGATGATGTCGCTGACACCTCGCAGGATCAGTCCTTTGGTTTTGTTAGATTTCAGAACCCAGGCAATAGCAGCTGATTCCCAGTCTGCAGCTGCCACACCAAAATCTTTAGTCAATACCGTGAAGTTTTGATAATCAATATCCTGGTCAGCTGAAGCCAAGGGAACCCGGCGCGTATCGGCTGGTAAGTTAGTGCCGATCCAATCCGTATCCAACGTAGCCCGGTAATAGTTAATTGCCTGCTGACGGTCTCCCATTCGTTCAAAGATATCATATTGAACTGTTTCAGTGACCAGTAAGGTTTCACCCAATGACGCAAAACCATTAAGACCACCACAGGTGCCGAGGTTGATCACCAGGTCAGGCTGCCAATGATCAATGACAAATTGAGTTGCAGCAGCACTGCGGGTTTTGCCCCAACCTGAGTGGAAAAATACTACTTGATGGTTTTCGACAAAGGCATCAAACCAGTCTCCAACTGGAGAAGAATAGGTTTGAGGTGGTTGGAGGATGTCTTTAGTTATCCGCCACTCTGAATTGGCCGAGATCAGGACGACAAAAGGGACAAGGGCAAAATTATTCAACTACGCCTGGGGGATCTTTTTGCCTACAGAAGCAGCATAAACCATGAAACGTTTGACCTCATCCAAGTTGAAAAGTTGATTAGTCAGATGGTCATCAAACGCTGCGATAGCACAAACACCGTAATCAATTGACTCGGCACATAGATACAGGTTCTGGCAAACATGCCCGGCATCCAGGTTCATATATCGATAAGCGCGTGTACTGTACCGCCAGCTGGTTCGGTAGACGTTGGCTGCCCAGAAAAAAGTGACCGCTGAAGTGATCACTTGCTTTTGTTTGTAGACGCTTTCGTGGGCTTTCTGGATCGCTTCAAAAGCTAAATCGAAGACTTCGAGGGCATGGCGTTGGGCAATATAGCGATATAAACCCTGAGTCAGACCGGCGACTCGCTGGACCAGGACAAAGGTTTCAAAAGGGTGCCGCGAACCTGCCGAGGGCACGAACCGAATGGTCAGGGAGCGTTTTTCGTCAATTTCACGCACGCCCTGGGTGTATTTGAGGAGGTAAGATAGCTCCTCCAGAGACATCTCAACGCTTTCGTCATAACGACGCAAAGAACGGCGTTTTATTATCACATCGAGCAGATCATTGTGTTGTGGAATAAAACCTGAGCAATCCGGCAGGAAGATGAGACCGGACTCATTACTAACGTTATCCAGGTATTGCGGGAAGGGCTTTTCCTGTTTTTCCGCTGATACAGGCTGATTTTCGTGATAACTCGCCTGGTGCATCCGGGAGATCAAATCGTGCGCGTCCTCCATCGATGTTCCTAAAACTTGAGCATGGAGAGGATCATTGCCAGGACGATAATGATCGCCAGAACTGCCATGATGATTTTATAAGCGCTTTTTGATGCATTTTTCGTGTTTTTTGCCATAATTACTCCAATTCTGATTTGATTGCATTGGCTTTTTCCAATGAAATACCTTTGATTTTTGCGATTTCCTCTGGGTCAGCTTCAAGAATCCCCTCTATTGAACCAAATCTCGCAATCAGTTCTTTTCTGCGGGCTGGTCCAATTCCAGGGAGGGCGTCCAGTCTGGAAGTCAACCCGATTTTACCACGCCTGTTGCGGTGAGCGGTGATCGCAAAACGATGAGCCTCATCGCGGATTCTTTGTATAAGATAAAAGCCTTGAGAATGATCGTCAAGCCGGACCGGGTCAGAAAAATTGGGTAGGAAAAGCTCCTCTTCCTGTTTTGCCAATCCGACAATTGTAAATTTTCCGGTCAGACCTGCTTCTTCCAGAACATCAATAGCCTGTCGCAGCTGACCTTTTCCTCCATCCACGATCAGAAGGTCAGGCAGGAGACTGAAAGCAAGATCTGGTTTATAACCTGGGGCATCTTTGGCTTCATTTTCTGAAAAATAATTGGAAAAACGACGGCTCAGCACCTCACGCATTGAGGCAAAGTCGTCCGGTCCTGTGACTGTGCGGATATTGAAACGCCGGTATAGTTTCTTATTCGGGATCCCCTGTTCGAAGACCACCATACTGCCGACACTGGCAGTGCCCTGGGTGTTGGAGATATCGTAACATTCTATACGGTTGGGCGGCTCGGACATGCCAAGTGCTGCCTGTATTTCCCCCAGGGCGTCTCGTTGCCTATCCTTATCGGCTTTCCAGCGGATCTCGAGCGCTCGCAAAGTTTCGGCAGCGTTTTCTGCAGCCATTTTTACAAGTTGCTTGGATTGTCCACGTTTGGGAACTGTGATTTGTACTTTTTCGCCACCGCGTTTGGTGTTGAGCCACTCGTTGATGATTAAGGCTTCTTCCACTTCCTGTGGAAGCATTACTTTATTGGGAATATAAGCTGCCTGGGAATAAAACTGCTTTATGAATTCCTCAAGAATTGACTTGTTGTCCTCTTCTTCCGTGCCTTCAAGGATGAAGTATTCGCGACCGATCAATTTTCCAGAACGAATGAAGAATATCTGCACGCAGGCTTCGCCATTATTGCGTGCCATGGCGATTACGTCTGAATCCTTTCGTTCGTTGGAAATGATCTTTTGACGTTCCACTACTCTCTCAACTGCCTGGATCTGGTCACGGACAACGGCAGCTTTTTCGTAATTGAGCTGCTCTGACGCTCGTCCCATCTCAACCTGTAGACGTTTTAGAACCGGATCGGTTTTTCCTTCCAAGAACTTAGCCAGATCTTCAATCATCTGACGGTAGTCTGCTTTGCTGATGGCACCGATGCAGGGACCTGAACAAAGATGAATATCATAGTACAGACAGGGGCGCGGGTCTTTACCCGTGATTTCGCGTGCGCAGGTCAGATAGGGGAAGATCTTGCGCAGGATATCCAAAGTCTGATGCACTGCCCAGACCGATGTGTAGGGTCCGTAATAGCGGGAACCATCCTGTACCATATTTCGTGTAACGGAGACCTTGGGAAAATCGTCCTGCCAGTGGATTTTTATGTATGGGTAGCGCTTGTCGTCCTTTAGGCGCACATTGTAAAAAGGTCGGTGCTCCTTGATCAGGTTCATCTCGAGGATCAGGGCTTCCAGCTCAGACGCTACCACGATCCATTCAATATCTCGTATGTTGGAAACCATTCGGCGGGTTTTGTAAGTGTGATCGCTGGATTTCTGAAAATAGGATTTCACCCTGTTTTTCAGGTTGATGGCTTTACCTACATAGATAATTCTTCCGTTCTCGTCCTTCATCAAATAACAGCCAGGCGAGTCAGGCAGGGAGCTTAAAATTGTCTCTAATTTTTCTGACCAAGTCATAAGCCTATTTTAACCTATAGAAGTGTCATTGAGTTTGGCGGTTTGAGTATAATTTGAAGAGGGAACCAACCATGACGATAAAAAAACTAAGTGATACGATTGCATCCCAAATCGCAGCAGGCGAAGTGGTTGATCGTCCTGTTTCAGTGGTCAAAGAATTAATTGAAAACGCAATTGATGCTGGCGCCAGTGAGATCCGTGTTGAAATTCGGAAAGCCGGCAGAGAGCATATTCGCGTCAGTGATAATGGAGAAGGCATTCTGTACGAGGAGTTGGAATTGGCGGTCAGCCGGCATGCGACCAGCAAACTGAGCAAGACGGAAGAGTTGTTTGATATCAAGACCCTCGGCTTTCGCGGTGAGGCACTGGCTTCCATTGGTTCAGTTTCCCATTTAACACTGGTATCAAAACCCGCCAGTCAAGATGTGGCTGCAAAACTGACGGTCGATGGCGGCTCCAATTCACCAATGCAAAGGGTGGCGGCTCCAATTGGCACTGAAATAACTGTGCAGGACTTATTCTATAATGTACCTGCCCGGCTCAAGTTTTTGCGTAAGGATGTTACTGAAGCCAAACACATCACTGGATTAATCACCCGATATGCTATGGCGTATCCCCAAATTCGCTGGTCTTTGACTCAGGATGGAAACCTCGAATTCCAGTCAACTGGCAATGGCAACCGAATTGAGATTTTACAGGCTTTGTTTGGAACGAATGAATCAAAATCCTTGATGCCCCTCAGTTTTGGCGAGAAAGACCTGTCCATTGATGGATTTATCAGCGACCTCTCTCTGACGCGCTCGAACCGGAAAGATATCACCCTGTTTGTCAATGGTCGCTGGGTGCAAGACCCGACATTGACCGCGGCAGTGATCAAAGCTTATAACACCATGTTGATGGTTGGGCGTTACCCTGTGGTCGTTTTATTCCTGACTATCCCAACCAGTTTGGTGGACGTCAACGTCCACCCGACCAAGGCAGAAGTGCGTTTTCGAGATCAGGACCATGTTTTTAGCGGGGTTCAACGAGCAATCAGGAGGGGATTGTTAGCCTATACTCCGATTCCAGACCTGAACAGCTTGAATTTATGGGGCAGGCAGGCATCCTCAACAATTCCTGTCAGTTTCGATGAAAAATGGCAGGCACAACCGGCTGAACCAATGCAAACGCCAATTGGTGGCGATCCTACTGCGATGCAACAAGAACCTTTGCCAGGTACTCATTTACCTTTGTTGCGTTTGATCGGGCAGGTGGCGTCTACTTATCTGGTGGCAGAAGGACCGGACGGGTTGTACCTGATCGATCAGCACGCTGCTCATGAGCGGGTTTTGTTTGACCAGATGATGGCGCAGTATCGCGCGTCGATGATCCCATCTCAAAAGTTCATCGAGTCTATCCCTGTTGAACTCAGCCCTGAAAAAGCTGGAATCCTGGAAGCCAACCTGGAGACCATGACTTCGCTTGGTTTTGAGATCGAACCGTTTGGTCCCAACACGTTTTTGATCCGCTCCATACCGATGATCGTCGACCGGGGAGACCCAAAGGATGCGATCCTTGCTGTGGTTGATGCTTTTGAGGAGGACGAAACTCCCCTGGAAAATGAAGCTCAGGCAAAAATTGCAGCCAGAGTCTGCAAAGGGATGGCAGTCAAAGGTGGGCAAGCGCTATCAGAAGCCGAACAGCGCAACCTGCTGCTTAACCTGGAAGCCAGTCAGTCACCGCGCACCTGCCCACATGGGCGCCCGACCATGATCCACCTGAGCGCAAATCTACTGGAAAGACAATTTGGCAGGCGGGGAGCACGCTGATGAAGGGTTTATGGCTGCAAGACCGCACAATGACATACCGCAGCGATTTACCGATGCCTGTATTGGAGCCAGATGAGGTTCTGATCAAGGTCTTGCTGGCTGGAGTGTGCTCGACTGACCTTGAGATGCTGAGAGGTTATTACGATTTTACTGGCATACCCGGACATGAATTTGTTGGTCTGGTTGTGGATGATAACGGTCACCCAGAGCTGTATGGAAAACGCGTTATCGGGGATATCAACATCAGCTGTGGAGAATGTGAGCGCTGCTTAAACCAGGAACCGAGCCAATGTATGCAACGCAGGACGTTGGGCATCTTTGATTACAATGGCGTTTTTGCGGAATATTGCAAACTGCCGGCGAAGAATCTGACGGTAGTTCCCGATTCGGTTTCAGATATATTGGCTGTTTTTACTGAGCCAACTGCGGCTGCGTTGAGAATTTTGGACCAGGTGCAGGTGAGACCCAGTGACCGTGTGATCGTGGTTGGCGCTGGAAGATTAGGTTTGCTGATTGCACAGGCTTTGAAAAATACTGGCTGTGATCTGAAAGTGGTTGTGCGAAGAGCAGAACTAGCTGCAATTTTGAACGGGTTAGGTATCACAGCTGTTTATGCTGATGAGATCAGAGGCTCGGTGGCAGATATTGTCGTGGAAGTCACAGGATCGCCGGAGGGTTTTGAGCTTTCCCGCTCCCTAACGAGAGCGAGAGGAACACTGGTATTGAAATCGACCTTTGCCG
>DOEX01000168.1:0-2523 GCA_003532515.1 Anaerolineaceae bacterium
TGAACAACCTCGAGAATTTGCTCTTTTTCAGCCAAACCTTCGCTAATGCCTTTCGCTTTCAGGGTAGCAACTTCGGTTAGCAGATCTTCCAGGGAGGGGAGGAACTCGTGCAGAGGTGGGTCGATCAGGCGAATAATTACTGGTAGACCCGTCATGGCTTCAAAAAGACCGGAAAAATCACTGCGTTGGAGGGGCAGGATCGTCTTTAATGCGCCAAAATAGGCTTGAGCTTCAGGAGAATTCTCCATATTTGCCTTTTCCGCATCAATCTCAGCTTTCAGAGCAGCCTTGTCTGCATCACTAAGGGAGCGACCTTCCAACCGACCAGCTGCCAGAGCGCTTTCGAGCCTTTCAATATTATTAATCATGCGTTGAGTGTCTTCAGCATTCATGATCATCTTCTGAACATCAGGAAGACGTTCCACGTCGAAGAACATGTGCTCGGTACGGCAGAGACCTATACCCTTGGCGCCATATTCGCGGGCGCGTTTGGCGTCTCTCGGATAATCCGCGTTCGCCCAGACCTGCAGACGGGAGACTTCATCAGCCCAACCGAGCAGAACCATGAGTTCTTTTTGTTCAGAAAGATCAGGAGTGGTCATACCAAGTTTGCCGACAAAAACCTCACCAGTAGTGCCATCCAGGGAGATCCATTCCCCTTCTTTGACGGTGACACCATTGCGAGTCATCTGGCGCTTTGCCATATCGATATTGATTTCTGACGCACCGACAATACAGGGGACACCAAACTGGCGGGCAACCACTGCTGCGTGTGAAGTAGCACCACCTTCACTGGTCAGAATACCTTTGGCAGCTAACATACCATGCACATCATCAGGCTTGGTAAAGGGGCGCACCATAATGACATCTTGCTTTTCGACGTTGTGCTTTTTTTCCACGGTATCAGCATCAAAATAGATTTGTCCAACAGCAGCACCAGGAGAGGCGTTCACGCCTTTAGCAAAGAATCGACCTTCTTTTTTAGCTGCATCAACATCAGCATGGGAGAAGTGAGGATGGAGCATCTGGTCAATCTGCTCAGGGGTAACGCGGCTGAGAGCGGTCTTCTTGTCGATCAAACCTTCCATAACCATATCGTGAGCAACTTTCACAGCTGCCTTGGCGGAGCGTTTACCATTACGGGTCTGAAGCATCCAGAGTTTGCCATGTTCAATGGTGAACTCGACGTCTTGCATGTCTTTGTAATGGTTTTCGAGCCGTTCAGTGATATCGAAGAACTGTTGATACACTTCAGGTAATTCTGTTGCAAGAGTAGAAATCTTGGAGGTATTGCGAATACCTGCAACAACGTCCTCTCCTTGGGCATTCATCAGGTAGTCGCCAAACATGATGTTTTCGCCAGTCTGAGGATCGCGGGTGAAAGCAACACCGGTACCAGAGTCGCCACCCATGTTTCCAAACACCATGGTTTGAACATTGACAGCGGTTCCCAGATCATCAGGAATGCTTTCGCGTCGGCGGTAGTCGATCGCGCGTTTGGACATCCAGGAATCAAAGACTGCTTTCACAGCCAGTTCGAGCTGTTTGAAGGGATCCTGGGGAAACTCGAAGCCTTTTTGTTCGATAACAACTTTTTTGTATTCCTCGGTGATAGCTGCCCAGTCAGCGGCATTCATTTCAGTGTCGCTTTTATAACCTTTTTCTTGTTTGTAGGCTTTCAACGGTTCTTCAAAATGCTCATCGTCAATGCCCATTACGACAGTACCGAGCATATGAATAAGACGGCGGTAAGAATCATTGACAAAGCGTTCATCACCGCTTTTTGCCACTAAACCTTTGGCAACTTCATCGTTCAAGCCAATGTTCAGGACGGTGTCCATCATACCGGGCATGGAGAACTTGGCGCCAGAACGGCAGGAAACCAGGAGAGGGTTGACAGAATCGCCGAACTTTTTACCGGCTCTTTCTTCAACTTTTACAAGAGCATCCATTACCTGCTGCCACATTCCTTCGGGAAATTGGCGAGAAATTTGGAACGCGTTACAGGCTTCAGTTGTAATTGTCAGACCTGGGGGAACTGGAACACCAGCGCGAGTCATGTCGCCAAGGTTGGCACCTTTGCCGCCCAAAAGGCCGCGGACGCCATCCCAATCGCCAGCGTAGGCTTCGGCTTGGTCAACTTCGTCAAATAGATAAACCCATTTTTTATCAGACATAAATCCTCCTAAGATTTGATTGTCATTCAACAGAATGTTATTTTTACAATTGATTATTTTACCATAATCAATCAGGTTTCTATTGATTATATCTGCAACGTTAACATTTTTTCTATTTAAATAGCGTTTTTTGAAGAGCAAGTAAGCTCTGATCACTCGTCAGGCACAACCAGATGGAAGACTGTGTACAATCCATCCCCAGGTGAATGAACAGAATAGGGCTACACTATTCAGGTTGGTCGATTTCCAGTCCAGATTGCCTGTCAAATTTGTCAAAATAAACGTTCTTCTCAGAAAACTGAGTTCGGGCTGGTTTCTCTTCAGCAGGATAACCAACATAGATAAC
>DOEX01000168.1:2651-5514 GCA_003532515.1 Anaerolineaceae bacterium
CTTTGAACGACGATAAATTTCCAAGGTTTCATATTCATCGCGCTGGGTGCTGACATGGCTGCTTGCAGGAGCAAGGTAATCTGTTCAGCTGTAAGCTTTTGTTCGGTGAATTGTCTTATACTGCGACGACGGAAGATCCAGTCAATCTCACTCATTGTTTGTACTTTCATCCTGGTTTTCTTTCCCTTGTATGTCAGCCGCAGCTTGTTGGTAATCTTCCGATCCGACTTCCAATTCGATTACCTCTTGGTTTTCAACGGTTACTTCACCAGGTTGGCTGCTTTTCTCTATCGCCTTACTTGCAGTGGCGTCAAGAAGAATTCTTAGCACTACGATAACCGCCACCAAGACGATGATATAACGAAAAATTGTTCCTGTCATTTTCCACTTTTCTTTCTGTCAAAGCATATTCACAATCAAGGCACCCAAGGCAAGCGGCTCTTCCAGCATGGGAAGATGACTCACTCCAGGTAGGACGACCACTTTGCCAAACCTGGAAGCCTCTGCCATTTCGTAAGCAACATCGGGTTTACGCAGTTGATCATCACTACCGGCGATCGCAAGAAGCGGTATATCCAATGCTTTGATAAGATTCAACCCGTTTTTTCGTGAAGCTATCGCACGCTCTGCATTGGCAAAACCTGCCAGGTCAGTTTTTTCCATAATGGGAATGATCTGATGCAGGATATCCGAAGATCTAGTCAATCTTTTAGCCATCGGTTCGGCAACCGCAATCATGCCACCCTTCAATGCCCGCTCGATTTCTGCGAATCGCAGCTCTTGTTTTTCAGGAAGGTCCGAACTGGCGTTGCTTGTAACCATGACCAACCCATCCAGTTTTTCCGAATACTTTTCAGCAAATACCAAGGCGATATAACCTCCCATCGAATGCCCAACCAGGGTGAAGCTCTCCAATCGCATAAAATTTACAAACGCAAAAAGATCGTCAGCATATTGTTCAATGCTGCCATTGACATCGCCTGTGTTGGTCTTGCCGTGCCCACGCAAGTCAGGCACAATGAAACGCGCCTGATCCGAATACAGTTTTACCACTTCATCCCACGTACTGCTATCCAGCGCCAGCCCGTGCAGTAAAACCACGGGTTTTCCTTGACCATATTCTTCATAATTCATCTTGATGTCATTTAATTCAGCGATCATGATATTTTCCTTCCTTCACCAATTGAGACACAAGTGCCAGGGCTTCATCACGGTTTTTTACCTTGCCCTCTACCTGGGCTTCCCGAATAGATTCCAAATAAAAACCAAGGTCAGGCCCAGGATTGAGGTGTAATATTTTCTGCAGGTCATCGCCATCGACATGGCTGGGAGGATCAACGATTGTAGCTTGTTCGCGGAACCAGGTGAAAATAATTGCCTCTACGAGTGAATTTTTTTCTTCCATGGTTGAGGTTGATGCACAATAATTCACGATGTGCAAGAGGGCACTGACGACACCACACGAGCCTACCTGTTTGAAATAACGATAGATTTGTAGTGCGTCGACCTTTGTTTTCTGATGAAGTGAGAAAATATTCCTATAACCAATACAGACCGCCTCATAGAATTGGTGTTCTTTTTGCCCCAGCATAAACGTGTTCGTAAACCGCTCAGCAAATTCAAGGCAACCCAATGGAGACATTTCCGGATCGGACGATGGATGGAAACTCAGATCGGAGAAAAACATCGCAAATAAGATCAGCAGTTGTTTTCTGGTACGCCCACCTTGCAACGTCTCTCTTAAAAAAAGGTTTAGTCCTTGGAGTATGTCCGGTATGGACAAGCAAACAGGACATCGTTCAGGAATGATTGAATCTGGATTCTCTGATTCAATATGCAGCATCAATGTCTCCAGCGTCTTTAGAAAATTACGCTCAACCTTTGTCTCCTTACCCAATACTTGCCTGGTTGGCAGATGATCTTCTTCAAAAAATTCATCGATATCAGAGGAATTTTCGACAAAATTTTCTTCTAAAAATTGATTCGAGGACTCTGGTTTGAAAATTCTGTAGAGTAGCTGATCAAGGATTCCATACTCTTTCAGAAGGACATAAGTCAATGCGAGATCTGGCATAGCCAGGCATTTCAGCAGTTCATCTCTAATTCTCTCTCCCGAAATCCTGTATAGACTCTTTGAAGCTACGCGCAATTNNCTAAGCAGCGATTGGGGGTTACACAATCGCAGGTTGCCACTTATCAGATCATCCTGACCACCCAATGGGTCAATTGCCATAGACAAATTATCAAGATCGATTGCCATGGCATTGATGCTGAAATCCCGCTGCCTGAGGTCTTCTTCAAGACTCCCGCCAATGAATGCGGTAAAGTCGAGTATAAGTTCGCCAGGCTGACCTTGTTTCAAGATGACTCTGGCAGTCTGGTGTTCATCATCCAATGTGTACCAAACGCCCTTGAAACGACGTCTTACCGCTTTCGCTAACTGAACCGATCCATCGGCAACCACGAAGTCAAGGTCTTTTACCCCCCGTCCCAGAACCAGGTCGCGAACCGCTCCACCGACTAGGTAAACCTTTTGGTCAGGAGCAGCCTGTCTAACCTCCCGGAGGAAGGTTGCCAGTGTTTCATCCATTCGGAGGTTCATAGTTGTCCAAATCGACCGTTCCAACAAAGGGTAAATTGCGATAGTATTCGTCCATATCCAAACCGTATCCAAAGACGAACTCGTTCTCGATCTGAAAGCCACAATAGCGAATTGGAACATCAACTTCGCGACGCTCATATTTATCCAGCAGAGTGCAAATAAAAATGGATTTGGGACTACGGGTCTGCAAGATCTCGATCACCGACGCAAGCGTGTGTCCGCTGTCGATGATATCTTCCACGATTAAAATATTCTTCCCAG
>DOEX01000010.1 GCA_003532515.1 Anaerolineaceae bacterium
ACGGAAAGCAAGGGTATAATCGTGCTGAGAAATTTATGGCTAAACAGTTAAAAAACATCACAATTTACGCTGGCTCTGCCGATAATCTGGCTGACAAATATATCCAGGCTGCTTATGACCTGGGCAAGATCTTGGCAGCCGAAGGGCGCACGATCGTCTTTGGATCTGGCAAGACGGGTCTGATGGGAGCAGTCGCACGCGGTTCTTTAGAACACCATGGACAGGTTGTTGGGGTGATCAACGACGACCTCAATTTGCCGCACCTTGTTTTTGAACAACTGACCAGAATAGAAACGGTTGCCAACATCCAGATCAGGCAAGCCAGGATGAGTGAGTTGGGAGACGGCTTTATCGCGCTTCCAGGCGGTTTTGGCACGTTTTATGAAGTCCTTGAAGCTCTCACCTGGGCGCAGTTAGGACATCACCAAAAACCAATTGGTTTTTTGAATGTCGATGGTTACTACGATCCGCTTCTAAGCATGTTTGACCATGCCATCAGTTTCGGATACATCTATCCCGAACATCGCGGTCTTTTTGTTGAGTCAGGCGACCCGGTCGAACTCCTGGCATTGCTGGATGGTTTTTCACCCCCAAAAAACATGAATCGGTGGTTGAACCGAGAATGAACGGGATCCAATTTTTATTCATCGATCTCGATGATACTGTCTATCCACCTGACACAGGTGCATGGGATATCCTCGGTAATCGCATATTCCAATTTATGGAGGAATATGTCAGCATCCCCCAGCAAAAAATCCACGAGGAGAGAGACCGGCTTTTCCACCTTTATGGCACAACCATGAAGGGCTTACAGGTTGAATATGGCGCAGATATCCACCAATATCTCGACTATGTCCACGATGTCGACCTTTCAGGCGTGATTAAACAAGATCCAATTCTGCGCCAGGCATTGCTTGAAATCCCGCAAGAAAAGTGGATTTTCACCAATGCCTGCCGTGCCCACGCCGAACAAATCCTTCGATTAGTAGGTATCCGTGAATTATTTACCGAAATTATCGATGTTTTGGACACATACCCTTACTGTAAACCTGAACCTCTCGCATTTTCACTGGCACTCGAGAAAGCCGGTAAACCGGATCCAACGCGCTGCCTTTTTGTCGATGATCGTTCCTCAAACCTGGAATCTGCCAGAGCGCTTGGCATGTACACTGTGCTGGTTGACCCCACTGCCACCTTAGCGGATGGACATATGATAATCAGAAAGCTGAGTGAACTGCCTGACGCGCTGGCACAAGGTGGGTTTACGAAATAAATTTGAATTTAACGCTGTCTTCACCAATTGAAAGCAGCTATTGGAGAAAGAATGGATAATAAAGTATTACGTTCTTGCCTAATCGCGATTGTCGCCATCGCTTTGCTTGGTGGTACATTCCTCAGTGGTTTTGCTGTTGGGGCTCTGATGCCCGGCAATTCAATTCGCCAGTCATTGGGTTTGGAAGACGCGCCTGTTGCCCAGGCAACTCCCCTTCCTACCCCCCTGCCGGGGGAACCTACCCAGGAAACAGAGGCACCTACTCAGGTATTTCAGGCTACGACCGATGAAGAACTGGAAGAGCTTTTCAAGCCCTTCTGGGAGAGCTGGGATCTATTGCATGAAAACTATGTCGATCAGCCTTTGGATGATCTGGCATTGATGCGCGGTGCAATTTCCGGCATGCTGGCTGCCACTGGCGACAAGCACACCTCTTATATGAACCCTGAGCAATTTGCCCAGGCAAATGCAGAGATGGGCGGTGAAGAATATACCGGTATCGGTGCCTGGGTTAACACCACGGGTGAGTATATCGAAGTGGTATCACCGATGAAGAATTCCCCTGCAGAAAAAGCCGGTTTGAAAGCCAAAGACATTGTGATCGCCATCAATGGCGAAGATATGACTGGTGTTCCCGGAGACCTGGCTCTACAGAAGATTCTTGGACCTGCCGGTGAGGCAGTCACCCTGACCGTACGACGTGGTGAGGAAATCCTTGATTTCACTATTATGAGAGAAAAAATCACCGTGCCAGCTGTCGAGTACGAAATGCTCGAAGGCGACATTGCCTATATAGCTCTTTACACTTTCAATGAGCTGGCGACCAACCAGGTGCGGGCAGCACTCAAGGAACTCCTCGCACAAAACCCCAAGGGTCTCATTTTTGATCTGCGCAACAATGGCGGTGGCTTATTGGTTACAGCAATTGAAATTACCTCGCAGTTTGTGAGTAAGGGCATTGTAATGTACGAGGAATACGGCGATGGCAGCCGTGATAGTTACAACGCTCAACCGGGCGGCCTGGCAACAGAGATTCCTTTGGTGATCCTGATCAATGAAGGCACTGCCTCAGCATCCGAGATCACCGCAGGTGCGATCCAGGATTATGGTCGTGGTACCCTGATTGGCACGACCAGCTATGGCAAAGGCTCTGTTCAAAACTGGATACCACTTAGTACCGAAGCTGGCGGTGTACGTATCACGATCGCCCGGTGGCTGACCCCCAATGGAAACCAGATCAATGAAGTTGGTCTCACACCTGACATTGAAGTCCCTTATACCCAGGAAGATGTCGATGCAGGTCGTGACCCCCAACTTGATGCCGCAATAGAATTCTTCAATCAACAGTAAGGAAGGGTCTTGCACCCTTCCGTAGAGGGGTCTTGCACCCTTCCGTAAATGTAAGCCGGGTTGTTTTCAACCCGGTTTATTATCACAACCTCTTAAGAGGGTTAGGGCTAGGACAGGGGGTGACTACACAAAAAAGCTGCCGGTCGAACCGGCAGCTTTTCGAAAACTATTACTTACTTCACCAGGAACGTCGTGCTGGCAGTGGTAGATAGATATCCCGTCTTCGTTACCGTTGCTAATAAGTTGTAAGTTCCATAACCGGTCTTGCGGGCATTCAGACGAGTATTGAAGGTATAAACACCTGTCGTTCCCGTTGTGCCCGAGAAAGTGGTTTGGGTACCATTTGCACTGGTCATCTTTACGCTGACCGTAGCTGAAGCAACTGCAGCTCCATTTTGATCTTTGACCGTGACAGTCACATAAACGCGCTCATAATTAACATAGCTGGTTTTATCTGTAAGGATCGTAGCGCTCAGAGACTGTTCAGTTGGCGCTTCGGTGACGGTGATTGTTACTTGTCTGGATGTGGTCAATGCTCCACTGTCGGTGACACTGGCATCAACCACATAGGTTCCAGCTGTAAGATCAGAGGTGGTGAAGGTTGCGCCAGTGAAAACCGGGCTGCCATTCAGCTTCCAATCAATCGATGCACTTAAGTCGCCATCTTCAGTATCAATTGCGGAAGCACTGAAAGCGATCGACATACCAACGGTGAAGCTTGCACCGTTCGTAGGAGTATTGATCGTCAAAGTAGGAGCGGTGTTATCAGGAGGCGTAGGTCCACCATATCCCAGGTACGTAAGGGCAGCCCGGGCTTGCACCAGACCATATCCATAGTAATTATCCTTCCCGACAGCTCCCAGGTCTTGCGCAGAAGCAGTCAGTGCCTGACGAATCTGGGCATTTGTCCAGTTAGGATTTGCACTCCACACAAGTGCGGCAACAGCAGAAACATGCGGAGTAGCCATCGAGGTGCCATCCCAGGCTTCATAGCCGCTTCCAGGTTTTTCTATCGAGCTAAAGACTATCGCAGTCTGTCCCAGTTTATTAGCCACCAGGTATTGACCATCTTCCTGGCTCAAAGAAACGCCAATAATCGAGGTGCTGTAACCCTCCCCCAGGGTTCCCAGAAAGCCTCCTGGCTCATTGTTGTAGACAATGGCCGCAACTCCCCCACCTTTTTGAGCGTTAGAAACTTTTGTATAGAAGTCAATAACTCCGCGCTCACAAAGCACGACCTTACCAGACCAGGAACCAACTGAATCGCATAAGCCGCCGTTAACAAGTGCACCGTTCGCGGTTCCAAGACCAGAATATTCAATGTGGCTAACAGCGTAATCTACACCATCCACGGTGAGGTTATTGGTCTCTATGTAAGGAAGCGTTGAAAGCACACCAACACCCGGCGCAGCGATTTCGACCGCGCTGTTGTATTGTGAGAAATCTGCCACAACCTTATTTGCGTCAATTGCAGCCACAGACATGACTGAATCATAAGAGGCTGGGTAGGATAAGGCAGAGGTCCCGTCGTTCCCTGCCGCGGCAATGCTCAGCACACCAGCGTTGTAGGCGTTCAAGAAGGCTGTCTTTTCAGTGCGGACTGAGCGGGAGCCGCCCAAGCTCATGCTGACCACATTCGCGCCATTTGCCTGGCAACGGCTTAAGGCGTCGACCAGGTTTGAAGCGTAGGTCGCGTTACCATCATCGGCAAAAAATTTCACAATATAAAGGTTCACAGTGCCAGGTGTAACACCAACCACACCATAGGCATTATTCTGAGCAGCAATTGTTCCTCCTACATGCGAGCCGTGGCCAAAACCATCGCGCGCCCAGTTATCATCAACCTGTGAATAACCGCCCTCTGCATTCGGTAGATCTTCATGATCCTGATAATAACCAGAATCAATAATACATAACGTTCGGTTGGCACCGGTCGGAGCGCCATCATCCACCACACCATCCCGATCGACATCCCATACATCGCGTGCCTGGACCATATCGATTCCATAAGGAACCGTTTGACCAAGCTGGTCTATGGTATCCAAGGCTTCACTCGTGACTACACCAGCCATGTCGCTGATCGGATATCTCTCGGCGTCTTCTTCAACACCGATCACGAATGGATTGTTCAGAATGCCATTGAGGGCTGCCTTCGGCATGCTGACAACGTAGGCACCTAATTCCGGAAAGTCAAAATGAACTTTCGCTTCCGTGGAATTAATGGATTTAAGTACCTCTGCCCCCGCACCTTCTTTATAAGTTACCCAAATCCGAACGGTCTCGGCAGGATCTGCCTTGGTTGGACTGGTAATGCTAAAAAGTAGCATAACCACTACGAAAAAAATAATTAAAGCTTGTTTCTTTCTCATTTTTCTCCTTAAGATTTGTAAATAATGAACTGAAAGCCTTCTCTCTGGAATAGAACAGTTGGAAGGAAGGGGAATTGCCTCGTGGAAGCAACGATAATATTATAAAACTTTTCTTTTCAGGCACAATACCTAAAAACAAGATTAACGATTTCTCTTCAAAGATTAAAGCCGGTATTTATACGTTGTGCAGAAACGACTGACTTTTCCCCGTACGCTGTGTATAATGAACCCCATTAAAAGGAGATAACTATGACCGATACCATTCCCCGTTGGGACTTAAGCAATATCTACATTGGCGTTGAAGACCCGCAACTTGCTCTCGATCTTTCTATTTTGAAAGACGAAACCATTGCGTTGACCCGTTTCTTCGAAAATGACCTGCTGCCCGTCCAGACCGACCAGGTCACACCTGAAATTCTAAGTAAACACCTGGGTCACCTGGTTGATCTTACGAATACCATCTACACGCGATCAGGTACGATCGGCTCGTACCTACATGGATTAACCAGTACCAATTCCTTTGACAAAGCCGCCGAACAGTTGCAATCCCAATTTCAAATTGGTATGCTGCCTCTCAGAAACGTCAATATGCGCATCGCAGCCTGGCTTGGGAAATTTGCTGACCAACTGCCTGCAGCCCTCGCGATTCCTGGTGCCGCCCACGAGCATGCCTTTATCCTGTTGGAAGAAGCAAAACAGAGCCAGTTCCTGATGACCGAACTGGAGGAAGAGCTTGCCAACGAGCTCTCGCTCTCTGGCGGTTCTGCTTGGGGCGATCTGCAGGGCACGTTGACCTCTCAAAAACAGGTCGAATTCGAAATCGACGGAAAAAAGGAGACTTTGCCGCTGCCCGCCCTGATCAACCTGCGCAGCCACCCATCTGCTGATGTTCGTGAACGTGCTTATACCCTTGAACAGGCAACGTTTGAGGACATGAAGGAAGCCCTGGCTGCCTGTCTGAATGGTGTCAAAGGCACAGTCAACACACTTGACCGTAAACGCGGTCGTGAAGACAGCCTGCACTCTTCCCTGGACATGGCACGCATCGATCGCGCAACCTTGGACGCCATGATTGGCGCCATTCAGGATGCCCTGCCCATGTTCCGCTCGTACTTCCAGGCAAAAGCAAAGTTGCTTGGATTCGAAAAGTTGCCCTGGTGGAGTTTGTTTGCTCCACTCGGCAGTGTAGACAAAACTTATACCTTCCAAGAAGCCAGGGAGATCATTCTGACTAATTATGCCCGGTTTTCTCCTGAACTTTCTGACTTTGCCCGCCATGCTTTTGACAATCACTGGATCGACGCCCTGCAGAGACCTGGCAAACGTGGTGGCGCTTATTGTATGGGCATCGAAGGCGTGAAAGAAAGCCGCATCATGTCTAATTTCGATGGCTCTTTTGACCAGGTGATGACCCTGGCGCATGAGCTTGGGCATGCATTCCACAATTATTGTGCCTTCCAGGCAGACAAAACCCCACTTCAAACCGAAACACCCATGACCCTGGCTGAGACCGCCTCAATCATGTGCGAAACCATCGTTTTTAACGCGTTGCTGGAACAAATTGACGACCCCAAAGCCGAACAAGCCATCCTTGAGACCTCAATCTCCAGCGATGCTCAGACCATCGTTGACATCTATTCCCGGTTCCTGTTTGAACGCGAGGTTTTTGAACGACGCAAGAAATCTACTTTGTCGGCGGATGAGATCAGCGAAATTATGCTTCAAGCCCAGCGCGATTCTTATGGCGATGGCGTTGACCCCGAGGTGATGAATAAATTTGCCTGGACCTGGAAACCTCACTACTACAGCACCGGTTTGTCTTTCTATAACTATCCTTACGCTTTTGGCAATCTTTTCGCCAAGGGTTTGTATGCGATTTATAAGGAAAAAGGCGCTGCATTCGTAGAGGATTACAAAGCGCTGCTGGCAAGCACTGGTGAAGGCTCAGCGGCTGACCTGGCTGCCCGTTTCGGGATCGATATCCGCAGCAAGGATTTTTGGGCAGCCTCCCTGGCGCAAATCTCTCCGCAAATCGAGAGGTATAAGCAGCTGTAAAGTTGGTTTAATGTAGGGGCGGGTTTGGGACCCGTCTACACAACTCAGTTCTTTCCTGGTCTCCTGTGGGTGGGTTTGTAACCCGCCCACACAACCTCAGTTCTTGCTTGGTCTCCTGAGTGCGAAGCCTGC
>DOEX01000263.1 GCA_003532515.1 Anaerolineaceae bacterium
TGCTTACCAGTTTGTTCAGGCTGTTTTTTACCAAGCCGCTGAAATCGGCGCTGGTTGCCAGGCGCGCGCGCTGTGGGAAGTAGCCACCGTGCATGTCGTAATCACCGGTCAGGCTGAGATACAGTTCACGAATGCCCGAAAGCCTGGCAACAGAAGCGCTGTTCATGTTTTTCTCACGGGGAGCGCCGAAAAGGTCATCGACAGCTGCCTGGATGCGTTCGCCGGGCTCGATCATTCCCTCGATGCGGGCTGGACCCTTGACCACGTGGGAGGCTTCCAGCTCACTCAAAAGCATGTGGGCTTCGCGCAGTGCCTGGCTTAGTTCAGCCGGCGCAAAACTGCGGCTCTGAAATTGTTTGCGGATATTGGTTTTCAGGCTTTGGGGCAGATTGCTGTTAGCAAGGCTGCTATCCAGCAGGAAAGCGCTCATTTCTGCTCTCATCTGGCGCATTTCTGATAATTGGATCTCCAGGCTTTTGCCTTCATTGGCAAAAGCATCGCCATCACCGATCGGGTTCAGATCGGTTTCCTCAACTTGCATATTTTTGTTTGGAACAGGCATTTTCATATCTCCTTCAATAATTGGGTTGATTCCGAGTTGGTTGAGCGCTCGCAGAAAGATCCCTCCACGAGCCGGGTTGTAGACCAGGTCGACAGAGTAGATCCGCAGGATTTTCTCCACCTTCCCAGCCTTACCCTGAAAGAGCACATCAGCAGAGAAGCCAACTTTGACAGCTGCTTCATCTGATTCTTCCAGAACCTGGCGAGCGATGTCCTTCAACACTTCAGCGGAGGGACCAAAGGCGCTTAGTTCCGCGCGCACTCCTTGAGTCTGGTCATCCCAGACCGGTTTGCGCAACACACCGGCGATATCCCGCACAGAGCGGGCCTTGAGACTGTGATCCACAAAACAGTTCACACCATCCCAAAGAGCCAGCGAATCGCGCAAAACCTGGGCGGGAAATTCCCAGCCGTTGGCGGCACCAGCTGTGATCGCCAGGATTTCGAAGCGACCGCCGCCTGTAGTTGAGACCTCCAGTGCCAGACGCTGTCGTCTTTCAGTCATAAAACTCCTTCCATTGCTTCTTAATTCCCATAGCTATTGAAAACCAATCTGCTGCCCGCCCCACGCATGACTGCCAGATCGGGATTTTCCTCATTCCGATTGCGCTATTTCTTTATTCTTTGAAAACTCTGGCTGGCGTTCACCCATAAAGCGGTAAACCAACCTCAGCACTTCACGTGCGTCAATCAGATCGCGCTCATAAAGATCCGCTGCCACCTGGGCAACCTGCTGCCCGGCTTCTGCCAATTCACGGTTGTCTCGCGCGCTAACATCCCCGCCTTCCACACGAACCATTACCTCAGGGTCGACATCGGGGTCATAAATTGCCCGTCGCTTTACGACTACGCGCAAGACATCTTCAAGCAAAGAGCAGATAAAACGCTGCCTTTCACTGAAACGCCGGTAAGTCGGGCTGCCTGCTGCTTCGGCGGTTGTTCGGGTGGAAGATTCCGGTTCCGCCAAAAAATGCAGCGGCAGCCCAACCCCGGCAGCAATCATTTTCTTGATCGCCAGCCCATCACTGGAAGCATCCAGGGCTTCAAGTTTCGGCGACATTACGGACCATTCTTCGCTTTCATCGGTCACTAAAATTGATCCGGGTGCAGGCGGGTTGGCTGTCAACTGCAGCTGACGTGTAGAGCGCTCCGATTCACTGCCAAAACGCGCCTTGACAACGTAGACAAAAGCGTTGCGAAAACGGTTCAGCCTGACCCGGTCTTCCAGCCAGGCACTGTAGCGTGCCAGCCACTTGAGGATGGGGGTCAGATCGCCTTCACCCCATTGCGAGCCGCTGGGTCGGTTGAGGGCATAATGCAGCACGACCGCTTTCAGCCGCCCCTGCCCGTCAGTCTGCTCTGTCTGCGGGTCGTAACCGGGGTACACAATTGCTTCCGTTTCACCAGGCACACGCAAATGAAAAGCCAGTTCCTGCTCGATGTCATTTTCGCTTGAATCAATTTTCAGGATGTCTGTGGAGGGCAGGATCCTCAGGTAGCTCATCCCGCTCTGGTCGGTGCTGAGCAGCAAAAAGAGATTTCCACTTAGACAAAGTTCATCCGAGAACTCGCCGACCCGCTTATCCATGCGGTTGAGTCGGTGACCCCAGAATTGGTCAAGAAAATTTTGAGTAGGTTGATGCGGGCAGACAGCCTTCAACCCTCCGCCTGTGGCATACTGGGTGGTCATTTCCACGATGCGCCGCGCAAGCGGGTTGAAACGCCAGGCTTGAAGGCTGTCTTGTAATACTTCCTCGCGGTCATAGGCATCGCGGTCGCGAGGTTGACTGAAATAAGATTCTGTCCCGATCAAGAAGGTACTTTCCTGTTCTGGAAGAGATAAGGTCGCTCGTGAATCGGTAACTTCCAGGGTATTTTCTGGCGGTTGAAACAAAGTTTGGAAACGTTCGCGCAGACTGGTCATGCTGTCACCTCTTCTTTCATTGGACGAGTTTGCAGGGTTTTTGGAGCACGTTCGCAAGGCATATGGTTGAAAGGGCAAAGTGCCGGAACTCGTTTTTCGATTCCAAAATAAGCCCACAACTGTTCCTGGCTGCCATTCCAGCGGTTGTAATCCATGTAGTAGCCTACGCCCCCAATTGCCGGCGCGCGTTGGGCAGTTTGATGGATCAGCCATTTCTGCACACCCTTGGGCAGCAAAGGCGGGCAGGGGTATTCCGGGGTGTAGAGGGGTGTATCCAGGCTGCGAATGTATTGTGCCAGCCACCAATCGACCGTGGGAAGGTCTTCAACCTGCAAATTTTCATTGACCCACAGTGCCCGTGAATAGATGATCGGATAACGACCAGTCGCTTTCTTCAGGTATTCAAGGGCTTCCTTCACCACCCTGGTGATATGCCATTTGGTTTTGCCCTGCGCCAGTTCCACATCCAAAACCAGGCGCAGTTCGTCCAGGTTGCTGTCTTTGAGAATCGCCAGAAATGCATCCATCTGGCGAGCAGAGCCCGCGCTGGGGTAGAGCACATGATAGGGTAGAATGCACAACCCAACTCGCCTGGCTTCGGCAAAATAGCGGGCAAACTGGCTGTCGCGGTAGCCCCATGAGACGCCTGTGCGCATCGCCACAAATTGCACCTCAGGAGAATGTTGTTTGAATTGATCAAAATCGGGGATGCATTTTCCGTCCCAGCTGGCATTATGTTGAGAAAGATCGACCCCGAAGGGAAACCCTTGGTTGCGGGTAAAGTAAGTCATTAAAAACCTCCGTCCATTTCTTTAAGTGGGTCACTAGCCTGGATGATTTGAGGGGGAAGTGAAAGGTGCCATTCCTGCTCATCCAGGATCGCGGTCATAGCCGCAGAAATTACCAGATCGTCATGCAGCAAGCCTCCCAGCGGGTCAGCCGTACCTTCCGGAACCGACCACTTCAACCAGCGTTCGGGTCCGATGCTGGCTTCGCAGGAGACTGCCTGAAGCTGGCGTTGGAAAAGTGCTTGCAATCGCTCCTGTTCATTCATCATTTGCCAGGCTAGCGGGTTGACCAAAGCGGATTCACTGTAACTATTATGAGTTGAGCGAAAATCCTGGAAGCGCCCGGTATCGATCACTGCCAGAAAGCCCCAGCCAAGCTTGGATTTCACCTGCCGGTTGAATGTCAGCGGTATCACGCAATTGCCAAGCCGATCGCGCAAAAAGGAGCAGACCCCGGCACCCACCCCGCTGCTATCGACCACCATTTTCTCAACCCCCCAATGCTGCGCCAGGTGGTAAAGCCGCTGGTAGAGCGTGCTGTGTTTTTCCCCCTGCCATAGGTAGCGCTGCACCACACGGTAGCGCGGTTTGCCTGGTAAAACCTCGTCCATCAGGCTTAGATCAACTTCGACAATTGTGACAGCTGTAGCATCACGGTTGGGGTTTGCCAGGCTTTCACTTGCTTCTCCAGTGAAGCTGCCCTGCCGGACCTGCTCATCTTCGCCAGCTAAATCCACCAGCATGGCATAGATCTTTCCAGGTTCCGGGCTGGTTTGTGGGGGGTGATTGCCCTGCACCAAACTCAACCGGGCAGGGGTGAACAAGCCGCTGGCGAAATCGATTTCTTCACTAAAAAACTGGGAACGCACCATCGGGTGAGAGCGACCCAGTCTTGCCACCTGCTCATCTACAAAATGACCGTAAGCCGGTACTTCTGCGCGTACTTGTTCAGCGGTCATGTGGAACACCCGCCTGATGCCATCGCGGGCTTCTGCCTGCCTCGCAGCACGCAGCTCCCGTGCCAACAACGTCTGACCGGTCCAGGCAGTGCCCCAAAAAACTCGTGTTGCGTTGGTAGAGGCAGCCATAGGCGCGATCTGTTTGTCGTATTTTTCAATACCGATATCCTGTGCCTCATCCAACTGCAACAAGGTGGAAGCAGTTGCACCAACGATGTTTGAGCCCGCCGCTGCAGAAAGAAAAGTCAGGTGAGCATTCTTAAAGCGGTAGTGATTCCCGGCGTTCTTGTGCCACTGATCGTGGGTGAGGTAGTTGGCTTGCAAGGCGGTCTCGAGCCGGCGCATGGCGTTCAGGCATTGCGGTTGGTAGGTCGGTGAGAGCTTCACCATCTCAGCCCCCTGCCTGCCCAGCAGCGCCATCAGGTACACTTCCAGTTGTGCCTGGAGCATGTTTTTGCCGGATTGACGCGGGAACATCACCACGATCGACAAGCCCTGCTGCCTCAGCACCGAGTTAACGATCGCGTTTGCGGCTTCCAACTGGTAACGGCGCAGACGAACGCTGCCAAACACCTGGCTGAAATAATTGACCTCGCGCAGATTGCGCAAAAATTCGACCCTGGTCGGAAAGGTCTCTGGTAGATTCTTTCGAACATGCTGGAGTGGGTCTGGAGAGTTCGCTGAAAGACCCAGCCGTGTAATTTGGGGCGTGTAAGCGATCTCAGTCATTTTGTTCCTCCTCTGCTATGGTCATCTTTTCGACGAAGTCACTCATTGCGTCGATCAGATCCTCCAGCAGCCCAGCGCTTTGGGGACCTTGTAGCAGTAATTGAACCCGCATCAGACCAGCCAACCTGCCGCAGGAAAGGCCTAAAGCATCCAGCACTTTTGCCAAATCGATTGGATAAGGTTTGCCTTCCTTTACTCCCTTTGAAGCCTTGGCAAATGCTTTGATCATCTTTCGCATCATGGCAATTTCATCCTCCAGGCTCAGGCGGGCCACTTCAGATAGCTGCAATCGTTCCGGCTGGGTAAGGGTCTCCGCTAACTGCCAGGTTTGTTCGTAACGCTGACTGATAACTTCGAGTCGGTCTAAAAATGTGGTTTGGATTGCATCATCCTGCTCTGTTGTGCAATTTTGGTCGGGCAAGTTCCCGCTGCCCACCCTTTGGTAAGGGTGGGCAGGGTCGAGGACCTGCGTCTGAGCTGATAAAGTGGGGTTTTTTTGTGGCATAGTACGCTTCTCCTCTGTTATAGAACGTATGTTCTATTTACTGGCAAGTTTAGCAAATTTCAGAGCAAAAGAAAAGGGTCAAAAACGGAACTTTAGACCCCAGTTTTTCCCTTTTCGGTACTTTTTAAGTTCGATTTTGATATACTGACAGAAAAAGGAGGCTACTATGCGCAGAAAAGATCGTGAGATGGGTGTGGAATTTGGGCTGGAAGTTATCGACCGTTCTGATTTCGGCGTCTTAAGCCTGGTGGACCTTCAGGGTCAGGTTTATTCTGTACCACTTTCCATTGCCCGCGATGGCATGAGACTTTATTTCCACAGCGCCAGGTCAGGTTTTAAAAACACCCTTTTGAAAGAGGGTAAAAAAGTCAGAATCGTCTTCGTCAGCGATGTGCGGGTTCCAGATTTGTTTGAGAACAGCCAGCTTGATCAGGTGTTGGCTGAAGAGAAGGGCATGGAGATGCTCGGTTCCAAGGTCTTCACCACTGAGTTTGCTTCGGCGATCGTGACGGGCAAGGTTGCCTTCGAAGAAAGCGAAGAAGGAAAACTTCGTGGTTTGAGAGCCATTTGTGAAAAATTTGTTCCCGGCAAGATGGCTTATTTTGAAGCAGCGGCAAGTAACGCCTTATCGATCACTTCGGTTTATAGCATTGACATCGAAGAAATCACCGCCAAACGAAAGAAGTTTGATTCGATGGGCGAGGAAATGAAATTCCAGCGGATGGAATAATCCCTGCTGCCATTGCGATCGACGCGAAGCAATCCCTACCCTTCCGTCATTGCGAGCGAAGCGAAGCAATCCCTCGTTTAATGCAAAAGCGAGATCGCGTCGCAACTGATGCTCGCGATGACAATACTCGCGTCATCACAATCTATCACAAAGAATATTGTTGAGGTAATTTGCGTAAAACCCCCTCCAGCGAAGCGTAGGGACTGCTTGCGTGCCGTAGGCGTGGGATTGAGGGGGTGGGTATTTAAAGAAAAGATGGAGCGTAATAATTTATCCTTGTACATCAAATACTCGGTAATTTCCGTCCATTCAACTTCAACCACTGTCTTCTTTTCTTGAAATCTGGCATCATCTGGGCAACTAATCCCCAAAAAGCGGTCGAATGATTGTGATGGCGGGTATGAGCCAACTCATGCACAACCACGTATTCAAGCGCATCCAGCGGAACCATTGCCAGCCGGTAAGAGAAATTCAGCCCGTTTTTCGCGCTGCAGGAACCCCAGCGGGTTTTAGCGCTGGTGATTCGCAAGTCAATAACTTTGAGCCCCCATTTTGACGCGTATTGGTCAATGTAAACAGAAACCAACCGCCGGGTTTCTTCACGGTAAAAATTCTTGATCAAGTCAGCCGCTTCGTCAAGGCGATCTTTTTGAAGTTGGAAGCCTTCTTCTGCGTTAAACTTTAGTCCTCCCTTGACCTTGTCAACAAGCTGGAGTTTCCAGAGGTGCCCCAAGTAAAGGATTTGTGCACCATCATGATACTGCTGCTTAACTTCAGCTGGAGATATTTTGATCATGCGATCTTTCGCCTGCGCTATCCAGCATGATTTTTGCTGAACAAACTGTTGGATCGTGTTCTTTCGTGTGCCCTTTGGAGCCCGCACAATTACCTTGCCCCCAGGTTTGACTTCGATCGCCATTGTTTTTCGCTGGCTATATTTGATTTCATCGATCAACTCATGCATCTCCTGATTATAGCCGCAGATCTCCCCGGCATCGTTTTTGTCACTTCGAAGGTGAAGCATCAATGGAAATCAGGATTTACCGGAGAGCGGAAACCATCGATGAGGGTTTGACCCTTTTCTCAAAAAACTTTATACTGTGAGTGGACTCCGGTGATAAGCGCGGAGTGCCCAGAACTTAATCAATGAAGCCTTCAGGGTCTATATTTCTAACAAACCATTGACATTGGTGAGTTATATTTAATCAAGCATCCAAACAAAAAATCTGAGGTGTTTATGGAAAAACGAAATCGAACATTTAGGATTATCACATTTTTGATTGTCTTAGTCTTATTTACTGTTGCATGTCGGATCACGAGCAATACAGCTCAAACCAATCCTGAAGAGGCTGTTGAGCAAGTCCCTCTGGATAACGTAGCGACGCTGCCGGCACAACCCAATCAAACCATTCTTGTTCCCGAATACACAGCCTTGGAAGGCAGTCTGGAAGCTTTGTATGAGCTAGCCAGCCCTGGTGTGGTTTCACTACAATTCATGACCCCTGAAGGTGGCGGACAGGGGACTGGTTTTGTGATTGACAAAGAAGGTCATATCGTGACCAACTACCACGTTGCTAACGGTGCGACCGAACTGGAAGTGCACTTTCCTTCAGGCTTGAAGGTATACGGAACAGTGATTGGGTCTGACATGGACTCTGACCTGGCTGTGGTCAAAGTTGATGTTGATCCGGAGATGCTGATTCCGCTCACCTTAGGAGACTCAAACTCCATCAAAGTTGGACAGACGGTTGTGGCGATTGGCAATCCTTATGGTCTCAGCGGCACAATGACGGTCGGGATTGTCTCAGCCAGAGGGCGGGTGCTCGATTCGATGCGGCAAACGGAGTCAGGGACCTATTATTCCTCTGGCGATACTATTCAGACTGACGCGTTGATCAATCCGGGCAACTCAGGCGGTCCGCTTTTGAACCTGAACGGTGAAGTGATCGGTGTGAACCGGGCAATTCAAACTGCAGGAATCAGCGTTACTGGAGGCGCGGTCAATACCGGTATTGGCTTTGCTATTTCCTCCAACACTGTGCGAAAGGTTGTGCCTTCGTTGATTGAAAACGGGTCTTACGCTTATCCTTATTTGGGCTTGTCCAGCTATTCCAACATGTCTCTGGCAATGGTCGAAGCGTTGAAGCTACCGCAGTCAACCGGTGCTTATGTTGCCAGTGTGGTGGCAGGCGGTCCGGCAGAAAAGGCAGGCATAAAGGGAGGAACCCAACCAACAGCCGTCCAGGGATTGACAACGGGCGGCGATTTGATCATCGCGGTGGATGGGATCGAAATCAAAGATTTTAGCGAGTTAATGAGTTACCTGGTGTTGAACACATCGGTGGGTGACCAGATNNATTATTCGCAGTGGTCAAACCATGGATGTTCCAGTGACATTAGGTCAACGGCAATAGGGAATTGAACTTTAATCAAAGAGGTCGCGCTCAAGATGCGCGACCTCTTTGTTAATAGCGGATAGAAACTCTCTCCATAAAGATTAGTTCGAATTAAGGTGAA
>DOEX01000058.1:0-8979 GCA_003532515.1 Anaerolineaceae bacterium
CCTCCTTACCGCTGCTTCCTCTCGGACCTGACGGGGTTCGCAGGGCTCCGCCGCACCGGTCCCGCCCGAATGCGAAATTAAGGATAACGGATAGAAGGGTGGCTGTCAACTGGTTTAATCGAAGTACTGATTAGCCTCTTCCACCAATTGGTTCAGCCGGGTGAGGTTATTTGTCAGGGCTGGTGGTGTGCTCTCGAGATCACCAATCGCCTGAGATAAATTCTCCTGGTGGAGTTTGAGCGATTCGAAGCCCATCAGGGGTCTGGAGGACTTACGCAATTTGGTGGAAAGGCTATTCCAAATGATTTGGACCGTAATAGCGAGCGGTGGAGCCAGAATTAGCCAGCGCAAACCCATCGTTTCGCCAATGATTAAAAGAAGCAGCAAGCGCAGGATCGGCGCATCCCATTTATCCTGGTACAGTTTGGGCCAGACAAACATGCTAAGCACGGTAAGAACAAGGAAAACACACGCCAATAGCCAGGGATAGAAGAGAATGCTGGAGAGAAGCCCAATAGCCAGGGTAAAAAGCAATGCCAAAACAATGCCGATAATTGGCAGTAAATTAGCCAGGGCTACCACTAAACCTAACAAAACAGGATATGGAGACCGAAGGTAATAGACGCTGACGGAAATAAGGATCCATGTCAGAAAAAACTTGACCAACAGAAACCGCCCATAATCTCCCAGGCTGGCATCAATCTGGCGCCAGATCGTGCGGGCTTTTTGGCGGCGTTCTACCGAAAGCAAGGAGAGCCAAAGGCGTTCGAAACGATCTTGTGAGCCAGTCCAATAAATGCTGAGAAAAATAATCACAACCAGACCGCTCAGGATCGTTACCAGATTCGTAGAAATATTTTGAAGGACGGGCATGAGAATTTTTCCGCCATCGTTTGTGGCGATGTCGAAAAGTTCCCCAGGAGGAGGAAGCAGCTCAAGCAGTGAGCGGGCAAACCCCAGTCGCTCCAGCCAGACAGGCAAGAACCATCGCTTGAGGTTAGAGATGGTGTTGACCATGAGGTTGACTTCCTTAGAAAGGCGCATCATATTGAGGTAGAGGAAGTAGCCCAGGCCAGCTATAACAAGCAGTAAGCCGGCAATGGAGAGAATGATCTGTATACGGGATTTGCCTTTGAGGTAATCAGCAAAAGGTCGAATGATTGCACCCAGGACCAGCGAGAGTAAGAAATAAATTACAACCTCGTTTACCTGCCAAAGGATAAAAACAGTGAGAGCGACCACTGAAAAAGCAGCTGCGTAAGTAAAAGCGCGTTTATTGTCCATTCTTCTCCTCAGCTTTTCGGGCTAAAAGAACGTCAAGGTCGCGAGCAACCATTTCCATTTCTTCCATCACTGTATCAATTTTGGTTCTGGTATTGGTATCACCGGGTTGAGTCTGGCGAGACTGGTTTCTAATATCTGAGAGCAATTCCTGGGTTTCATAACGAAGCAAGTTGAGTTTATCGCGACCACCATTCAACCCTTCTACTTCAGGACCTCTGTTCATTATGGTGCGGTCCAAAATTAATTGGATGACGGCTGCAAGAGGAATCGCCATGAGGGCACCTCCAACACCATAAAGCGAGGTAAATGCACTGATGGAAAGAATTGAAATGAAGGGGTTTACGCCAACCACCTTATTCATGATGCGGGGAACCAGCAGGTTGTTCTCGATTTGTTGGATAATCATGGCCGAAATGATCACCCAAATTACTGTATTGGGTGACATAGACAGGGCAACGAGTATTGCGGGTATAGCACCCAAGATGGGACCAACCATCGGGACGGCTTCAAAGAGACCTGCAATCACAGCCAGTAGAAAAGCATTTGGCAGACGCAGAATCAGAAAGACGACCAGAGATAGTGCTGCAATGGAAAGACTGAGCACACCCTGACCAACCAGGTATCGTGTGAGTTTCAATTCAATTTCCTGCACGATTTCCAAAACATTTTGGCGTTTGTCTTGTTTAATAAAAAACAGGCTTGAGGCAATGATTTGGGACCCCGAAACCATCCAACGATAAGCAAGAAGCAAGAGCACAAAGGCGAAAAAGATGTTGTTTAATCCAACCCCAAGAAATCGCATGGCACTGTTCAAGGTGGTGATGGCATCCTGGCTGTCACCTTGAAGCTGATCTCCCAGAGTTAGCTTAGCCGGCAGAGATTCGCTAATCCTGGCTACCAATTCATTGCGACTGTTCGCAATCCAATCCCGAATAATTCCATAATAGCGGGGAATTGCAGCAAGTAAGGTCTGGTACTGACTGGTAAGCACGGGCAATAACAAGAAAACAAAACCGACAATCAATGCCATTAAGCCCACCAGCATGATTGCGCTGGTTAAGTTTCTATGGATCTTGCGGTTAAGTAACCATTGATAGATTGGTCTTGCCATTGTGCCAAAAATAATGGCGACAAAAAGAGAGAAGAATATGTGATGGAAGCGGTATACCCCGTAAAAGCCTCCCAGAACTAGCAAGAAAAGAAGCACAGCTGTAAGAGCATCTTTGAATGATGGTTGTGAGTTGGGCTGCTCCATTCATCCTCTTGGAAATACTATATATATTGTACATAAATATGGAGAATAATACAGCCTTGACATGCTAAATTGGCTAATTCAGACCAAACTTTGGTCACAAATTTGGGAAAAACCGCAACCTCGGCAGCGAGAAGCTTGTTGGTGAGACCGTTGCGCGATTTGGGTTCGCTCAACCATGCGCATCTCATCGATGACAGACAGCAGCTGTGACTCCAATTTATCTGTGTAAGGAATGGTGAAGGATTTATTTTGATATTGAATGATGCCATAGGGCGGGCGCCGACCATAGTAACCTTCCACCAGCCGGCAGTAAGCAGCTAATTGCATGATATGCGAATCCCATGGGTAAGTGGGTGCGTTTCCACTCTTCAGTTCGACAGGAACCACCGATCCTTTTTCTTGTTTGATAACATAATCAGGCTTTCCAACCAACTCGAGTTCGGGGTCGTAAAGAGGTTTGGGCAACCTCTGCCAGTAGGAGCTGTCGGTGTAGAGAAATTCACCTTCTGGAAGTCCAGAGCTTTTCCGCTTGCGACGACTGAGCAGCCAAAGGAAGAGTCCAAAAGCCAGCAAAAGAATTGCCCAATAGGACAGTCTCATCAAAGCAGGCTCCAAACCAACAAAATGACGCCAGCAAGAAAAAGGGCCAACCCTAACCATTGGAACAGCTGGGCATGCTTCACATTGCGTACATGAGAATGATGGACCTGGCTGCCCAGGTCCATTTCAGTTTGATTTTCGGATTTTTCGCCTTGGCGGGCATACCACCAGGAGCGCTGGCAGTACAGGAATGCTCCAAGTTCAGAGGCGCTGATCTTGCGCATCAGTTATGGGTTGCAAGCTGCCCGGAAAGCTGGTCCAGCTTTTGCGCCAGCTGTGCTTCGCGATAAGCGACGGTGACATCCGCGCGTGTACGCTCGATGATCCCCCGTGCTAAATCAGTACGACGGCGCAGGCCGTCAGTAATAGCGTCCGGGTAGTCCATTGTGACCAGCTGGGTATAAACCTCATCCATTAACTCCAGCAGGCGCTCTACGTCGTTGTTATATCCAGGACGCAAAAGGTCAAGGCAACGCCGGCGGAGTTCACCCAGTGTTTCGGTGAGGCCGTTGAGGTAAGCCGGGTTTTCTGCGTGCAGGTCTTCTGGAGTGGGAAGGGGTAGTCCAAGCACCATGGCTACGGTCAGCTCGGCTTCGCAATACTCTTTAACGGCATCTTGCGTATAACCGGCGAAGTAAAGATCAGGGTGAGATTCTTTCAGGCTCAGGCGCAGTTGATCGACCAATTCGCGCCCCTGGCTAAGTTCCTGGCGTGCTTCAATTTCTTCGTTACGGTGAATAGCGCGGATTGCCAGCGAGGCATGCTTTATGCATTGGCGCGCATTTCGCAATGCCTCGTCTCGCAACGCGGTTTTATTTTCGAAATCAGAGCGGATATCTTCGCAGATTTGATCCAAGGCTTTCATCACTTTTAGCCTTCCGGTTGGTCGGGGTTGTTGCCACCACGGAAAAGTTCATCTGCCAGCGTGGAACCATGGGGGACTTTAATTTCCCCAAAGTTGTCTTCGTAGCGCTTGATGTTCTCATTCAAGGCACGCTGTAACATCTTCATTGCCAACGGAGAAAGAATCAGGCGGGTATTAACTTTAGGGTTGGTCACACCGGGTAACATAGTCACAAAATCCATCAGGAATTCTGGAGCGGTGTGGCTAATGTAAGCCACATTTACGTAGCGTGCTTCAAGACCCTCTGGAATCTGAACCTGGATTCGTTTGATTTCAGCCATGGGACCCTCCTAGAAGGGAATATCCTCGTCATCGTCCATTGGACCAAAATTCTGATTGCTGTCTTCGCCCTTGGGGGTCAGGAAGCGCACAGTTTCAGCAGTAATTTCGTAACTGGCACCCCAGGTACCATCTTTACGCTGGAAAGTAGTGGGATTTCCGTTAGCATCCGGGCGTAAGCGACCTTCGACCAACACTTTTGAGCCTTTGTGGAGGTATTGATTACAGGTTTCTGCTTGTTTGCCCCAGACAGTGACGCGGAACCAGGTTGTTTCTTCTTTTTCGCTATAACGACGGCTGGTTGCAACGCTGAAGCTGGTAACAGGGTTGCCTTCGGGGGTATAACGCATTTCGGGGTCTCTCCCCAGGTTGCCGATGATGATTATTTTCTGATACATGGAATTTCCTTTCGTGTGTGGTTTAATGTGTGAAAACTTATCAGTTTTATTACGTTAATTTTACTTCATTATCGACCATTCTCACCAAAAAATGTATGAGCGTTTTGTCAAAGGCACAGATACCACTGAGATATATGAACAGTTTATTGAAGCATGTAATGAATTACCAAATTCATATATCGCTACAAAACCCGAAACTTTTTGAGACAAAAAATAAATACGAAAGTTAATGATTATTTAGTCAATCTCTTGTCAAGACATATGATAATATTACTGAAGGTTGTTTAACATTTAATTTTGTTGTGTAATAATTAACCTTTTCCAGTTACCGCAGTCAAGGCAAAGCCAACAAATCGCGCAGTCGGCACTCCGGTACTATTTTTGTTGAACCATACGATGTTTACATAACAGAGTAGCATTGCACTATTATCTCTTCTAACAATATCTATCGGCCTTGAACCAGAGGCTTAGTGCTAACGAATTTGATTCAATTCAGGAGGAAAAATGAAAAAATTTCTTTTGATGATAATGATTGTATTTTTACTGTCTACAGGTTGTACAGCTGAGAAATTTCCGCAATCTTCAGGATTCTATTTGTTAACAAAAGCCGGATACAGAGAAATCAATCCAATTTTTGGGAGTCCTGACACTTCAGAATATTTTGACTTTATTGAATCAGACAAGAAACCAAAATTTTTCTCTCTCGAAAGTTTCACTGAAATACCAAATGTTTCTGTGTATAACATTGAGACCGGTGAGCCCGTTGAGCATTCATTCTCAAGGGAAAAGAAGGGAGGTTTAAGCATTGAGATTAATCAAGCACTAGAAAATGGGTTTTATTGCTTCTCGGAGAGCGACCGCTTTGCACCACCCAATGAGATCAATCACTGGTGCTTTTCTGTCGGCGTAAGTGAACTGAAAGCCCAACTTCAAGAATCAATAGCGACAAAACTAGATCCAGGACTACAGGGGGTTTTTATTCTTACTGGCAATGGATATATACCATTAATTCCGATGTCAATTGAAGATTCGATTCTTTCCAATTACGATCTGGATTCGTTGCCGGTTAGTCTAAGTAGAGTTCCGGTGATTGGTGTTCGGTCTAGTGAGATAAACCCGGATACAATTGGATTTTTCAAATTGAGACCTTCCATTGGAGTGCATTATGGAATTTTCAATTCTACTTCCAAAGTGTCAAAGCTTGATTCAAACTGTGGTGCGTATAATGCTGGCATGGAAGTCGGAGACAAAATAATTGGGGTGAATGGTATCGAGGTCACAAATAAAGATGAGGTGCTTGATCTTTTGGCAGCCGAACTAAGTTACGGTGAAAAAATTGTCCTAAAGGTTGCTAGAAATGCTGTGATTTCTGAAGCAACAGTAGTCGCTGATTGCATTAATGCCTGGGGTCTTGACGATATTAACAGCTTACCACAAGAAGATTACTATTCTCTGTATTATGTATCCCCTTTGAAAAGTGGTTTTGCATACTGTCTTTCACATGATTTTGACGCTGGATATTGTTTCGTTATAGAATAGTGGGGATAGATACGAAAATAATTCATCTCTTCTTCAAATTCGCTATTAACGTGTGCTTCGGAAAAGAGGGTCGTACTGGCTGTGAAACCAAACAACAAAGTTGTCGGCATGGCGCAGATACCTGATACGATTTGTTTGGTGGTTTCTCAGTTAAAAGCAAGCATTTTCCGCACAATTGAAATTCACTAAGTAAGGTGTCTCCCAAATGAGGTTAAATAGATAGCAAATCGACTGCTGGAGGTTCAGCATCCCCCAGCTTGTCTATGAGATTATTTTGCAAGGTCTATTAATGCTAAAATGCCAAAATCACTTAAAATTAATGTTCTACCAGACAACTCTATCAAACTATCAGAGCCAAATTTTGTATTGAGAGAGATTTTTTGTTCTTCACCAGATATTGGGTCTACTAGACACCAACGAAATAAAAACTTGTCTTCAAAGGTTCCAAGTAACGTGTCGTCTTTTGTCCAAAGGTGATTTCCCGTTCTTTGGTCTATTGCCAAATTATTCCCGTTAGAGTCTTCCACCAAAATTACATCTTCGTAATAAAAATAATCTCTGTTTAATTTACTCCATTCTTCTTCATCATCCTGCCATAAAACTTCTCCAGTTAAATAGTCAATCCCTTGAATAATGCCCACTTCGGAGTAGTAAACTATTAAGCCATTTTCACTAACATATATCTCATGCCATCGCTCAGGAGTAAAACTGTTCAATAATTGACCGGTTTTTCTGTCATATAAATTATATACTACCTCATTTTGATCATCGAAGGGAGATGTTTTGCAAATCAGATACTTTTCGAGGAGGTCACAACTGGTATCAAAAATACCAATTCCTAAAGAATTATTAATTTTTGCAATGCTTCCACCCCATATCAGATTACCAGTCATTATGTCGATTGCATTTAAATCAAAAATGACATTTCTTATTTCCGTTGAATAATTTTCGCTTAATAAGTAAAGGATCTTTTCTTTTATGTCAATATCAACAATATGTAGAAAACCATCAGTATAAACACCTTCAGGTCTAGTAATCTGCCAAATTATCTTACCGTTAGCATAATTGATTCCCATGAAAGTATTAGTATCTTCTTGCTCGGCAACAATAAGGTTATCAGAATAAAAAAAGGGGATTTCGGTAGAGTTTAATTCCGGAGCTTGGATTAATGCGTAATCACCAGTTTTCTCGTCGACTTGCAGTAGCCAAAAAAAATGTTCTGAAGGGTTTGTAACGGAATAGTAGTAATGAGTGGTTAAAATCAACACATACTTCTCTTCTATTTTATGCATTATGGCAGCAGTATCTATGTATGTGTCTTCTTCAAATAGTAATTCTAAAATAATTTTCCATTTAACCTCACCATTCTTTTTATCCAACCCATAAATGCGTTCCTCATCAGTTAGAACAAAAACAGTATCCTCGCCAACTGCCAAAACGTAACCACTTGTCTCTGATTGCCACTTTTCAAGGCCAGAAATGGAGTCGATAGCTACAATTCTTCCTTGCGATGGAAGATAAAAAGATGTGTCATCATATGCGTATCCCTTACCGTAGAAAATTTGCTGAGAACTATTAGCATCAGTAACTCTCGGTAATAATCGCCTAGAATAAGTATAAGAAATGGCATTGTCGAAATGCTGAGGTAAGCCAAATCCAACAGCCCAGCGCTCTTTTCCCGCGAGATTGTCCTCCACTTCTTCAGGTTGGACAAATGAAAATACCGATTCAGGCGTGGGACCTTCAGGCGTTTTTGATTCTTTTGTTGTATTAATGCCAACAATAGTTTCATCTGAATTAGTAGTTGGTTGTAATTCGCTAGTTGTACAAGATGCTAATAATCCAGAGAGTAACATTAAAAGAAAAAGGGTCTTTTTCACAACTCCTCCAGTCAATGGCAAATCCCTAATACTAATTATTATTGAACCATTAATAAATGATTGAACATATGTATTTTACATTATATAATTTAGATTAGGTAATATAAGTTACGAACATTAATAAAAGACATGGACCTACAAACACTTGGCAAGATGAAGTTGACAAACCAAACCAAACCAAACAGGTAGAACAGAACCATTCAGATGAGATTGTGGAACAACACAAGTAGGCGGTTTGAAACTCCGACTTTGCGAACGCAAACAATCGACCGGACAGAACCATTAGTGAGCAAGCTCAATCGTCAATATGCATTTTGGATTGCTGACTTATTAACAACTCAATTCTTAAGCTGCGCAAAGGGGTACGCATATTTCGGTGGTTTTTTTCCGTAGTTTTCGCCATACTGTAAACTCCGGACTTCTGCTCGGAAATTTGTAGGTATAACGGAAAATCGCGATTTGCGGTTGTAAGGGCAATAATAGCAATGATCCTATGGAGCTAGTCTGAGGCTTTCCTCCCGTAAAGATGATAATCATCTCCAAGAGATAGTTTAAGCTGATTTTCATCTACGTTAAAAAATACAAATTCCCCTTTTCCAGTTGTATCGTAGTTCTCATCGCCTCGATTCATAAAGTGTATACTATGTGCTGACCCACGCACATGAACTAATGCGATAATCTTGACGCTTTCGGCAAAAATACGATATACTTCAACTTCGCCGGGGTGTAGCGCAGTCGGCTAGCGCGCTGCGTTTGGGACGCAGAGGTCGACGGTTCGAGTCCGCCCACCCCGACCTTTTTTTCAAAGGCTTAGCAAAGCGACCAACGTGTGAGCACCCC
>DOEX01000058.1:9062-12045 GCA_003532515.1 Anaerolineaceae bacterium
CCGCAGCTAAAACTGATCAGGCTGGAGCAGGGTGGCAAGGGCAACGCCATCCGGGCTGGTATGCTGACTGCCCAGGGAAAATACCGCTTCATGGCAGATGTCGATTTTTCCATGTCGGTTGATCAGATAAGCCGCTTTCTATCGCCAAATTTGAGTCAAACCCAGGTGTCTATTGCCTCCCGTGAGCAACCCGGTTCAAAACGTATTGGCGAACCATTCTATCGCCATCTGATTGGACGCGTTTTCAACTTTTTGGTGCGCTCGTTGGTATTACCTGGCTTGCAGGATACCCAGTGCGGCTTCAAGTGTTTCAGTGCTGAAGCAGCTGAAAGAATCTTTCCTAAACAAACCCTGGAAGGCTGGAGTTTTGATGTAGAAGTACTCGCTATTGCCCGCGAGCTAGGCTATGAAGTGCTGGAAGTACCCATCACCTGGACCTACCAGCCGGGCTCGCGCATGCGCATTCTGAGTGACAGCTGGAAAATGTTTAAAGACCTGTTACTGATCCGCTCTAACAAACGCAAAGGTTTGTATCGTGGCAAAGCGCTTTGACCCAGAGCTGATTCCACCTTACCCTACCCTTGACTTTGAAAAAGCCCAATGGCAGCAAGGCTGCCAAACAGTCGCCGGACTGGATGAAGCCGGCAGAGGTGCACTGGCGGGCCCGCTCTACGCAGCTGCAGTAGTCTTACCGTTTGATGATCCTGATCTGGAAAAAGAACTGCTGGGCGTTCGGGATTCAAAGCAAATGACCCCGTTTGCACGCGAAAAGATGGCACCGATCATCAGATCAGTTGCCGTTGACTTTGCGGTAGTCTTCGTAGAAGCAGTCGAAATTGACAGCCTGGGGATGGCGAAGGCGGGCAGGTTGGTATTCCAGAGGGCGATCAGTGCATTGAAGCAACCTCCAACGTATCTGCTCATCGATTACTTCAAGCTGCCGGAAGTCAAGATTTCCCAAACCAGCCTGGTTAAGGGTGACCAAAGGTGTTTGTCGATTGCCTGTGCCTCGGTTTTAGCCAAACAAGCCCGCGACCTATACATGCTTGAAGTGTCGGCTGAATATCCTGGCTATCACTTTGCTGAAAACAAGGGTTATGGCAGCCCGGAACACTTGAGGGCGATCGATAAGCTGGGTTTATGCCCTATGCACAGGCACAGTTTTTGTGACCACTTGCTGCAGGGGCGGTTGTTTGATTGAGGTAAGGCATCGATTGGTTTTTTTCCCAGTAGGGCGGGATTGAGGACGAGCAAAGGTGAGCTCGAGATTTCGGAATTCCGTCCTCAATCCGCCGTGCGAAGCGAACTTTTCAAATTTGATTGAATATTGGCGGATTGAATGCGTTCCAAGTTCACATCAATTGTAGGTCTCACACGCATTCAATCCCGCCCTACGAAAAGATAGGCTTATGGACACCTGCGGTGAAAACCCGTGCTCGGATTGCCCACGCCTGGTGGCGGGGTGCTTCGCAACGCTGGTACAGTCGAAGGCAAATAGATGGTGATGCATCAATGGTTTTTCGTAGGATGATTGTTTGCCGGATTGAGAGCGCAATAAAATATCGGTAGACAAAGGTCACTAGCGCTCTCAATCTCGGCCTACGAAAAGACATTCACGAACACGCCGGCCCGATCGGATTTTGTCATCCTGAGCCTTAGTTGCAACACGAAGTGTGCTTCGCAAAGGATCTTAACCATTGTGCGTAAAGATTCTTCGCTTCGCTCGGTTCGAATAGCATCAAACAATTTGCGTAGGGTGGACGTTTGCCGGATTGAGAGCGCAATAAAATATCGGTAGACAAAGGTCACTAGCGCTCTCAATCTCGGCCTACGAAAAGACATTCACGAACACGCCGGCACGATCGGATTTTGTCATCCTGAGCCGTATTTGCGACACAAAGTATGCTTTGCAAAGGATATTAACAATTGTGCGTAAAGATTCTTCGCTATTGCTCAGAATGACAAAACCCTCGTCTGAGCCTATGATAAAATCAAACCATCAGGAAAAGGAGCCGCTATGACCCCACACGTTGAACCCAACTTCAGTAAAGAGGAACAAATCGCCGGGCTGATTGACCAAATTAGCGCTTACATTGAGCAATTTCACCACGGTTCAGTCGAGTTGGTTGACCTGGAGGGGGATATTATCCATGTGCGCCTGGGTGGGGCTTGCGCAGAATGTGAGCTTTCCACGCAAACGTTGCAGGGCTGGGTCGGCGGCACTATCCGCCAATTCTTTCCTGAAGCAATTGTCGTTGCTGTAGAATAATTCTTCTTAGCCTAACTCCCTGTAGGTAGGGGCAGAGGGAGTTTGGATTTCTTTTTGTACGGTCTCGTAAAGCGTTTCTCCACGTAAGTCTTCAATGGTATAACAAACCGCGTCCATGTCTTCTGCCAGGCGCTGCGCCAGCCCACTGTCGAATATTTTCTGCTCCATATTGACGACCACACTGTGGATTTTCTCGGTGGCAAAAAGTTTTGCCAATTCAGTCATTTCTTCTGCAACTGCCCGACCAGGGGTGAGCGGTACGTTGCCGGCACCGTCGGTAAGGACGATCAGTAAGGGCTGTACATCCGGGTGCAAAATTTTTTCACGTTGCAAAACTTCAAATGCCATCTGCAGTCCTGCTGAAAGCGGTGTTTTGCCTCCAACAGGAATGTTTGTAAGAGCTCGCTGAGCCAGCAGCACAGAATTGGTGGGGGCGAGCACCAGGGTGGCACGATCTTTCTGAAACACGACCAGACCAACGCGGTCTCGGCGTTGGTAGGCATCGGTCAAGAGTGAAAGAATGGCTGACTTGGTGGCTTTCATGCGTTCTGCCACTGCCATTGACCACGAGCCATCCACCAGGAACAGGATCAGGTTGGCGGTCTTGCGGACCCGCACTTTTTTCTGAAAATCTTCTCTGCGAACGGCAAAGGCAACCTGGTGTATTTCTTTTAAATCTTTGCGTTGGCGCTGGTAAGGAGCTGCGGCACGCAG
>DOEX01000194.1:0-6498 GCA_003532515.1 Anaerolineaceae bacterium
TCCAGGAAGGTCGCTAAATTGATTGCTTCTGATGAAGGAGTGACAGTAGTCAGGTTGACCAGCCGACCTTCAGCCTTTGAGACAATTTTTTGTGCCAAAACCAGCACATCTCCGTCTTCAAAGTTCAGTTCAGAGTTAATCGTTGCCTCATAGATGATCTCAGCCAGATCGTCACCTTCCTGGATAAGCGGAATTCCTGCAACAGCACTTAGGACGAGTTTTTTGGTTTTTTTCATTCAATACCAGTAATCCGGATTCCCGAAGAAGGCACTTGATATTTCATATTCAGACCGATCAGGATCGATGTCAAACCTTCAACAACGACCGTGTTTTCTATCACGCCGGCATCCCAGGCTTTTAAGCCGATATCTTCTGACAATGCAATCACGATCTCGCGGGCTTCCTTGTTGCCGCCAGCCACTAAGACATCGCAGTTAATCTCTTCATCTGAAAGAAGATGCTCGAATGCAATGGTTTGAAAAGCATCAACCACCTGGACATCAGGTCCTAAAATGGCTTTGGCTTGCAATGCTGCACTTCCTTCTGGAGGCATTTGCACTTTACTCACTTTTGGGGGTACCAACGGGACACACACATCGATCAGCAATTTTCCCTGCAATTCTTCTTTTAGTCCTTCGAGGGTGGAGGCATGCACAGCAAACGGGACGGTTAAAACAGCAATGTCACAGGCTTTGACTGCCTCAGCATTAGACATACCAGAGAGGTCAACTTCTTGTTCCCCGATCTTTTCGCGTAAGGTTTCAACTGCAGCCAGGGCTTTTTCAACCTGGCGCGAACCAATGATCACCTTATGACCAGCCAAAGCCCAGCGATAAGCCAGTCCACTGCCTTCTTTACCAGTTCCGCCGATAATTCCTATTGTATATTTCATCGATTCTCCTTTACATTTGTGCGACTCGTGCCCAGGTTTGTGCAGCGACTTCGCGTGATTTTGCAGCAATTTCTTCTTCATCCAGAAAGAGGAGCTTACGTTCTTTCATTAGCACTTTCCCGCCTGCCATCGTCATGGTGACCATGCCATCGCGGAAACCAAAAAGGATATGCCAGGGGAGATTTCCAGGGGACATGGGAGTGATGGGGTGATAATCGACAAAAATGATGTCAGCCGCCGCCCCCGGCTCTATTATTCCTACGCGCATGCCTCCCCATATTTGGGTTGCAAGCATGGAATTATTGCTGACTGCGATCTTGATGACATCATAGCCGTTCATTGCTCTTGGATCGCCTTTGTGGTCTTTTTGAAGTAGATAAGTGAAGAACCATTCCTGCCACATGGCATTAGAAAAGCCATCGTTGCCCAAACAAAGGTTGACACCACTCTCCAGCAACTTTTCGACCGCTGCAACACCGACTGCGTTGTTCATATTCGAACGCGGTTGGTGGGTCAGCCAGCTCTGGCTCTGGGCCAGGAGCTTGATTTCATTATCTGAAAGATGGATACCATGCGCCAGAATGCTACGTTCACTCAATATTTGTTTGTCCCAAAAGCGTTCCACTACCCGCTTGCCATACTTTGCCAACGAATCTTCCTGGTCAACAATCCCTTCAGCGGCGTGCACATGAAATCCAACCCGGTTGCCATTTTCCTCGACACATCTATCCAGTGTCTCATCAGAAACTGTCAGACTGGCATGCAGACCGAAATGTGCCTTGACCATTGGGTCAATTTCTCCTGACTGGACACGGCTGATAAAGCGGCTGTTTTCCCTGATACCTGACAAGGCGCGTTCTTCTCCGTCCCGGTCAGTCACTTCATAACACAGAGCAGATCTTAACCCCGACTGTTTGACTGCCTCATAAACAACATCCAGCGAGCCATCAATGAAATTTGGTGAGGCGTGGTGGTCGATGACGGTTGTTGTGCCATATTTGATGGCATCGATCAACAAAGTCAGGGCTGAATAACGAGTGCCTTCTTCATCCAGGGCTTTGTCTAATTTCCACCATAGTTTTTCCAGGATCTGCTGAAAATTCACTGCCGCTTCACCCGGGATCGCCATACCACGGGAAAATGCACCATAAAAGTGTGTGTGAGCGCAGATATTTCCGGGCATGATCAATTGACCATTCGCGTCTAATACCTCTTCTTGCGGAAACTTCGCCTTCAACTGACCTTCAGGCTCAATTGATACAATTTTCCCGTTTTGAATCAGAATTTCCTGCCCCTCAAGGATTTGATTAGGCTCAGCCCAGGTGATAATTCTTCCATTTGTAATGATCATGTCAATCTCCTCAGGATATAGGTGGATCAGTCAGTCAGTTCGTACAGCTCAATCAAGACACCATTGCCAGCTTTAGGGTGGATAAATGCCATTTTTCGTCCCGGCAAGACTTCAGCAGTTTCATTGATCAGGCGCACACCCTTCTCTTTCAATTCCGCCAATTTCGTGTCGATGTCGTCCACCTCCATGCAGAGATGATGCATGCCTTCACCGCGTTTTTCGAGATAAGCCGCCAGACCAGTCTCGCTGCTGGTGGGCTGCACCAATTCAAGTTCGCTATCGCCAACAGGTATGAAAGCAACTCGGGAATTCTGAGAAGGAACCACTTCAATGTGGTCCAGGGTCAGACCCAGGCTGTCCTGCCAGAATTTAAGCGATTCTTCAATATCCCGGACAACGATCGCCACATGGTTTACTTTTTTGATTTTTGCCATCTCTCTCCTATAGATGTCTGTTAAATGAAATTGGGGGCAACGTATTCGCCCCAGACTTTACGCAGGCGATTGCAGATTTCACCCAGGGTAAGCTTGTTTTCAACACATTCAATGATGACCGGCATTAAATTGGCGTTGCTATTGGCAGTGTCTTCAAGCTTGTTTAACAAATCATTGACCATTTGCGCATCACGCGAAGCCCGCAATGCAGCCAGGCGCGCATGCTGCTCTTGCTCGATCTTTGGGTCGATTTTGAGTGATTCCAGAGAAATTTCTTCTTTGACCTGGAACTTGTTGACACCAACCACGATGTCTTCAAGGTTTTCAAGGTTGCGCTGCGCCTGAAAAGCGGCTTCCTGGATTTCGTTCTGGATAAAACCATTTTCGATGGCTGCCAGGGCACCACCAACCGCATCGATTTTTTTGATGTATTCAGCCGCTTGTTTCTCAATCTCGTCGGTTAGATATTCAACCAGGTAAGAACCTGCCAGCGGATCAACAGAATCAGCAACACCTGATTCATAACCGATGATCTGTTGGGTGCGAAGCGCCACCTGGACCGATTTTTCAGTCGGCAGCCAAAGGGCTTCGTCCATGCTATTTGTATGCAGTGACTGGGTGCCGCCCAGGACAGCCGCCAGTGCTTGCAAAGTTACTCGAACAACATTATTTTCGGGTTGCTGGGCAGTCAGAGTAGAGCCAGCCGTTTGTGTGTGGAAACGTAGAAGTTCCGATTTGGTCCTTCTGGCGCCAAAACGTTCGCGCATGATTTTGGCGTAAAGACGTCTGGCTGCCCTAAACTTGGCTACCTCTTCCAGGAAATTATTATGAGCATTAAAAAAGAAGGAAAGCTGGTCGGCAAACTCGTCCACATCCATGCCTGATTCAATAGCTGCATCAATGTAGGCAATGGCATTCGCCAGGGTGAAAGCAACTTCTTGTACTGCCGTAGATCCGGCTTCCCGGATATGATATCCAGAAATACTGATCGTGTTCCAGTTGGGCACTTCCTGCTTGCAATATTGAAAGATATCCGTGATAAGGCGCATGCTCGGTTTGGGAGGGAAGATATATGTTCCGCGGGCAATGTATTCCTTCAGAATGTCATTTTGGATCGTACCACGCAGTGCTGCAGAAGGTACGCCCTGCTTCTTTGCCACAGCAATATACATTGCCAGTAATACGGCAGCAGGTGCATTAATAGTCATACTTGTTGAGACTTTATCGAGCGGAATCTGATCGAAAAGTGTTTCCATATCCTCAATGGAAGAAATCGAGACACCCACTCTACCCACTTCGCCAAGGGCGATAGGATCGTCGGCATCATAACCGATCTGGGTCGGCAGGTCGAAAGCGACACTCAAGCCAGTCTGTCCCTGGTCAAGCAGAAATCGGTACCTTTTATTTGATTCTTCGGCGCTGGAGAAACCGGCATACTGGCGCATGGTCCACAGACGTCCCCGGTACATCGTAGGCTGGACCCCACGAGTGTAAGGGTAAGTTCCAGGAAGACCGAGTTCTTCAAATTTTTCCAGGTTGATTGTTTCCGGTGGAACCACTGCTGGGATAGGAATGTTCGATGAAGTCTTGAATTGCTCTTTTCGCTCTGGGAAACGCTTAATGGCGGGATCATAGCATTTCTCTTTCCATTGGTCGAATTGTGTCTGGTCTGTCATACCTCTCCTCAAGAATAGGTTAATGGTTAACAAGTTAAGTATACCTGAATGAACTCCTAATCGGTAAATTAACGCCGATTGCAACTGTTCGTGAAGGTCCATTGAAACGAGATTAAATTATTTCATAGGTCGACGCAAAGCAACTATTTTACCCTTGCGAATCTCATTTTGTGGTAATATTGACCGGCTTGGATGTTGTACCCTTCATCCACAATAAATTCACATAGCACAGAAAGGGCTAGAAATGAAAGTTTTACTAATTAAGGACGTTTATAAATTAGGTCGTGCCGGCGATATCAAAAAAGTCGCCAATGGTTATGGCCGCAACTACCTCATCCCCCAGGGTTTAGCAATTCCCGCTACTGAAAGCTCATCAAAGGTTGCTGAAGCGATCGGCAAGAGAGCTACCGAACGCCGCGCCGCACTCAACGTGGAATTAAAAAGCGTTGCCGATGTGCTCGCTAAGCTGGAACTCTTCTTCCCGGTAAAAGCTGGTGAAACTGGCAAACTCTATGGTTCAGTTTCTGCTCAAGCAATTGCTGACCGCATCAAAGCAGAAAAAGGCATCGAGCTGGAACGCAATCAACTGGTCACCGAGCCGATCCGCAACCTGGGCGAATACATGATCCCGGTTAACCTGACCCTCGACCTGGTTCCAGAAATCCGGGTTATTGTTCACCGTGAAGGTGAAGTCTTCGTGGCAAAAGTTGAAGAAGTATACGTCGAAGTTGAAGACGAAACTACAGAAACTGAAACAACGGAAGAATAGTATTTTGGATTAAAAAAGGGTAGCAGCCTGCTGAGTTATTTCAGCAGGCTATTTTTTTGTTAGAATCAGCATCATGGCATATTCAGGTTCTCAACTCAAAAAAATTCGGGTAGGACGCAACATCTCTCTGGAGCAGGTTGCTACTGCAACTCGCATCCGCCTGGCCATCTTGCAAGACCTGGAAGATGAGGAGTACTCTGAGCTCAGCTCTAGCACCCAAACAAAGGGCTTTCTGAAACTTTACGCTGACTTTTTAGGGTTAAAAGAGGAACTTGCGGAAGAATCTCCAATCGAATCAGCCATTCCTGATTTAAAGCCAGAGGTTCCTGAAGAAAAACCATTTGTCGAAAAAGAGAAAGAGAAAAGAAATCTTTTTGCCCGACCTGCCAAACCTTCTGGTCAACCCTCGAAAACTCCTGAACAGGAACCTGGGGAGATCATTGAGCAACCCGCAGTTAAGGATGCAGTCGATGCATCAACTGAATCTATTGAGGCGTTGATGTCAATTGGGCGTGAGTTGGCAGCCCGCCGTCGTTACCTTAATATCACCTGGGATGTCATCGAGGAAGAGACTCACATTCCGAAAGATCAACTGAAAAGCATCGAACGCGGCGACTTGGATGCCTTTATCAACCCTATGCAATTTAGAGGTCACTTACACTCATACGCCCGATTTCTGAATCTGGATGTGGCTGGGATCATGATCCGCTATGCCGATGCGATCCAAAAACGCAGACTTGAAAAAAACACCACCAAAACGCGTCTCATCAAAGCCCCCAGGATTCTTCCGCCATTTTTAGTAAACCTGAAGCGCTTTTTTACGCTCGATCTTTTTTTTGGCAGCCTGATGATCCTTGGAATTGTAGGTTTCCTCATTTGGGGCATTTCCCGCATGACATTTTTACAAGAAGAACCAGAGGTCACTGGAACCCTGCCTGCAGTGGCAGATGTTTTACTTTCAGAACCGACCATCATTTCCACGGAAATCAAACCGACGCTTGAGGAAGAAGTTGCCCAGATCCTTCCAACACCCACACCTTTTTATGCTGCATCCGAGACAGATTCGAATCTGGAAATCGTACTCCTGGTCCGGCAAAACGTGTGGTTGCGAGTGACATCGGATGGCGATGTGATCTTCCAGGGCAGACAGCTGGCTGGTAACGTTTTGACCTATACAGGTGACGAAGAAATCGAACTTGAGACTGGCAACATATCAGCAATCGAAATCATTTTCAACCAGCGCACTGTCGACCCAATTTCTGAAGCACTTGGAACTGCCGCACGCTTACTTTTCACAACAGAAGGCATGACCGAACTGTCTGTTTTTGACATCGACGAAAACCCGTAGGAACCTCAATGAAAAAAAACACGTTTCA
>DOEX01000194.1:6626-10321 GCA_003532515.1 Anaerolineaceae bacterium
GTGACCGGTTGCCTGGCTGAAAGATGGCGCGAAAACCTGCTCAAAGCCCATCCGGGCGTTGACGGATTGATTGGCACCCGCCGATTGGAGGACCTCGTTCCCCTGATTCGACAGCTGAAAGTGGGAAGCAAAGTCAGCCCCTACCTGGATTACCCTGCCTTGCAATACGCTCCTGGAGCCTCCTATACAACCATCCAGGGTGGCAGTAGTTATCTGAAAATTGCCGATGGTTGTCACCGTTCCTGCGCTTTTTGCGCAATCCCGGGAATTAAAGGCAGTCTGGTGAGCCGCCCAATTGAAGACATTTTACGTGATGCCCGTTTTCTACAGGAGGTTGGGGTTAACGAGATCAACCTGATCGCCCAGGATGTAACTGCCTATGGCGCTGACCGGGGTGAGACGGATGGATTGTATGAACTCTTGTGCAAGTTGATGCCTGAAATCCCGGATGTACCCTGGCTGCGCCTGCTTTACACCTACCCCGGCATGATCACGGACAATCTGATCGACCTGATGGCAAATTCAGAACAACTTTTGCCTTATCTTGACATACCCCTTCAGCATGCTGATCCTGAGGTCTTAAGGAGTATGAGGCGACCTTCTGATATTGACTGGGTCAGACGTACGATCAATAAGATGCGGGAGCGCATCCCAGATTTGGTTGTAAGAACAACTTTGATCGTTGGTTTCCCGACGGAAACAGAAACTAGCTTCGAAGAGTTGTACAAATTTGTCGAGGAGATGCAGTTTGATCAAATGGGCGTTTTCACCTACTCCCCTGAGATCGGCACTTTGGCCGAAAACCTGGGAGATCCAGTAAGTACAGAAGAAAAAGAAGTCCGCAAGCAGAGGCTGATGGAGCTGCAGTCTCGGATGGCATTAGTGAAGAAACAATCTCTCATTGGCAAAACTCTGGATATTCTTGTTGAGGGCGTGGATGAAGAGCAAGAAGTAATAATTGGCAGATCCTATCGTGATGCTCCTGAAATTGATGGATTGGTCGTGGCTAATGGCCGCGCAGCAGTTGGCGATTTGACCCCCGTCACCATTGAAAGCGTCGGACCGTACGACTTGTTTGGCAGCCAAAGCTGAGGCAATACTGACATCCTGAGCAAAGCGAAGGATCTTAACCTTCAACGACAAGGTTTTCTGCTTGCCTGAAAATGATAAAAAAACCGGAGCTTTGCTCCGGTTTTTACTCATTACAACTGTCTCAATGTCGCCAAATCCTGCCGGATAACAACGGCGGCAACTGCCAACCCCAAACCTGCTCCAGCTACTGCCCCTATCAGTGTTCCAGCAATGCGCGGAGCAAAATTGAGAACAGCGAAAGCCACCCCACCGCCAAGCAGCGCGCCAAACAGTCCCATTAAAAGGGATCTTGAAAACTTGAGTTTTGATGCCATGAGAGGATTCAAGAGAAACAACAGGAAAACAGCCTGAAGCGAATATGAAAGCGTATTTGCGGCTGCGATTCCCTTCGCCTGGAGCGCTGGTGACAGCACCAGGCTCAGCAATATGAACACGATCAGCGTGGCAACGGCACCCATGAGCGGGTATTTCGGTTTCTGCAATGCGTAAAAACTCCGTACGAATAATTCAACCACAGAATGAGCCACAATCCCAATCAGGAAGATGCGGGAAACGTCAACAACGCGGGCTGTATCCACCGCATCTAAACCCAAAAATGATTGAATCGCCGGTTGTAAAACCACTCCAGCAATAATTGCCACAGGTATGGTTAATGCCAGCATGACCTGGCCTGCGCGTTCAATTTTGTTTTTTAATTCGTCAAACCGATCACTGCTGAATAGCTCAGAGAGTGTCGGTAAGATTGCTGTGGCGATCGAAGTGCCAAGCAGCGTCTGGGGGACTTGCATGACCCACCAACCATAGGTAAGGGCTGTCACCGATCCAACTTCCAGCCTGGAAGCAAAATTGTCTTGCGCCAGGAAGATCATCTGGATACAAAACATGCTTACCAGACGAGGAGCCATCATACGAAATACTTTTCGGGTTTCCGGGTCATGGATGTCAATTTTTGGACTCCACTTGAAATGGTACTTGAGAAGCCCCGGAACCTGGATGAGCAAGTGCAAGGCAGCACCGATGATGACACCATAGACCAGACCATCCACCCCCAATCCAAAGGCAGGCAGGGTTATGCTTCCAATTCTGTAACCTTCTGAAGGAGCCAGGAAAATCGCTCCGATAATCTGACCCAAATCATAGAGAATTGGAGCAAGTGCCGGCAAGAGAAAATGTTGATTCGACTGCAAACCAGCCATCACCAGTCCGCTCAACGAAAATATCAGGGTAGAAATGAGGTTAAGCCTGAGTAAACGAACAGTCGCATCAGTCTGTGCGGCAGTAAAACCAGGAGCGATTCCCAACTCGTTGGTAATCAATGGTCTTGCAAGCAGAGCAACAACGACTGCTGCGACCGCTGTAATGATAAAAGCGATGTTAAGGATATTGGAAAAAAGTCCCCAGGCTTTATCCCGTCCTTTCTGAGTCAGAACTTCGGATAAGATAGGGATAAAAGCGATAGCCAGTGCACCACCGGAGATCAGCATAAAAAGCATATCAGGCAGATTGTTGGCTGCGTTAAAAACGTCCAACTCCGCAGACAGACCAAACTGTCTTGAGATGATCATTTGTCGTGCCACACCCAGGATCTTGTCAATCCCAAATAGAACTGCCAGCAAAAGCGAAATTTTAGTAAGGCGACTTAATTTTTTCATAGCGCTCCAATTAATGTTGACAATTATGCCACAAACTTATTATTCAAAGAGAGATACCCAATCGTATGGCGGGGACCCAATCGTATGGCGGGGACTTGTCTTCCGCCTTATGATTGACAGTACCGGCGCCTTCGCCGGGTTAGAGTGTTGTAATTATTTGTCAACCTGAGTGAAACAAAGGATCTTTACATCCTGCGGGTAAGATTCTTCACTTCGTTCAAAATGACACATCACTTCGATCGTACTGGCATCTTCGTTGAGTAATAGAAATGATCATCGCAATCGTTCAGCGATGCCGTTGTATGCTTTATAATCTCAGCATAGAAAGCAGGATATTCATGCCAAAGAACACAGGAACATTATTCGTAGTTGCCACCCCCATCGGTCACCCAGGTGAAATCACTTCTCGGGCGATCGAAGTGCTTTCGCAAGTGAATACGATTATTTGCGAAGAACGAAAAATTGCTTCCCGCTTGCTGAAGGGATTAGAAATATCCAAGCCTTTGCTTGAGTTGAATGAGCATAACGAAGCCGAAATGGTGGAGCAGGTTTTGTTGAAGCTATTTGAGGGTCAAAGCCTTGCCCTGATTTCCGATTGTGGCACGCCCGTTTTCTCTGACCCGGGGCGTAAACTGCTTGAAATCATGTACGGCTCCGAAATACCCGTCGTGCCGGTCTCAGGTCCCTCTTCTTTAATGACAGCGATTTCAGTCTGCCCTTTCGATTTACGACAATTCTATTTTCTGGGCTTCTTACCGCCTCAAACCGAACAGCGAAAACAGGTATTACAACGCCACAGTTCCTCCCAGGAGGCATTAATACTGATGGACACACCATACCGTATGGCGAAATTGCTTGAAGAAGTTTCGGTCGCTTTTGGGAAAAAGCAGACCATCTTCCTCGCTACCGATCTGACCTTGCCAGGTGAGAAGATTTACATTGGAGAGGTGC
>DOEX01000242.1 GCA_003532515.1 Anaerolineaceae bacterium
GGATGGTCTCTTCCAATGGCGACCCAATGGTGTTCATTCCTCTTAAAGACGCCCAGGAAGCACAGTTTCTCAAGGATAATGACGCCATCCGAGAGCAGCGTCGACGCACGGCCGAGAACCCTGCTTTCAACCGGCCCGGAGTGCCAGGCCTGCTCGATGCGGTTATTGCCTCTCAAAGCACCAACCCCTACGTCAATGCGGTTTTGGTGCGGGTTGAACCGGGCCATGCCCAGGAAGAAGTCGCTGAGTCGATCCGCCGCTGGAAGCGCTTAACCGTCTATACCCGCAGCCAGATGGAGGAGATTTTGGTTGGTAAGCTGATCGCTACCTCCGCCAGACAGATCTTCATGTTCCTGGTGATCCTTTCGATTGTCAGCTCCGCCATTGTGGCCTTCATCATCTACACACTGACACTCGGGAAAATTCGTGAAATTGCTGTCTTAAAACTGATTGGCACTAAAAATCGCACCATTGTCGGTTTGATCATGCAACAGTCCATCGCTTTAGGTTTGATCGGCTTTGTGGTGGGCAAGATTTCGGCAACGTTATTGATGGCACCAATCTTTCCCAAATATGTGCTGCTGCAACCACTCGACTCCGTTATGGGTTTTATCGCCGTGGTTATGATCTGCGTACTGTCGAGCATTATCGCTATTCGTGCCGCGCTCAGAGTCGATCCGGCCGAAGCCATAGGGGGCTGACATGACTGCTAAAGGTATTCGTATCCAGGGGTTAAAAAAACGTTATGGAAGTGGCGATACCGCCGTTGATGCCCTAAAGACCGTCGACATGCACGTTGCGCCGGGCGAGGTCGTTGGACTGATAGGTCCTTCTGGATCTGGCAAAACTACGCTCCTTAAATGTTTGGGAGCAGTGATCGAGCCGACCGCCGGAAAAATGATACTCGGAGATGACGTCATTTATGATGACGGCTGGAAGGTCAAAGATCTTCGTGCCTTGCGGCGGGACCGGATAGGCTTTGTATTCCAAGCACCTTATCTGATTCCTTTCCTCGATGTCACCGACAACGTAGCCCTTCTGCCCATGCTGGCGGGAATGCCAAATGCCGAGGCGCGTAAACGGGCAATAGGATTGTTTAAAGCGCTTGATGTGGAGCATCGCGCCAAGGCCATGCCATCTCAACTCTCTGGTGGAGAACAGCAACGAGTGGCTATTGCACGTGGCTTGGTGAATCGTCCCCCGGTAATACTGGCCGATGAACCGACCGCTCCGCTTGATAGTGAGCGCGCCCTGGCCGTAATCCGGATCTTGAACGATATGGCCAAAAAATTCGAGACCGCCATTATTGTCGTCACCCACGATGAAAAAATCATTCCCACCTTCAAACGCATTTATCACATCCGTGACGGGGTAACCTATGAAGAAGAAGGCGAAGGACGTGGTTTCGAATGAGATCAATACAGAAAGGTATTCAAAATGACAAAAGACGTCTGGCTTAAACGAGTCGCATTGGTTGTGCTCATGACTATTTTAACCGCAATCAGTTCTGCAACGTGGGCCGAAGAGAACGATAGTGCAGTCAAAGCGCTCTCGCTGAGAAATATCATGCAGGAATTGAGCAATAACATGCAGATAGTGACTGATGCCATTTCCAGAGAGGACTGGGAACAGGTGGCGGGAACTGCGNNAGCAGACACATCAAGCCGCAAAGGAATTAGAAGAAATCGCCATGAGAAAAGACGGTAAAGGGGTGATAGCACAGTTCGCAACACTCCAAAAAAGTTGTCTCGCTTGTCACCAGAGTTTTAGAAAAACATTCAAGGAGCATTTTTATGGGAAATAATAATATGGTTGTTCATTATGCTCTAATAGGAATGTGTCTTCTGACGTTGGCAGGATGTGCTGTTGGGCCTGACTTCCAGCGCCCGGCACCCCCTGATGTGATTGGTTATACTCCCACCCCGCTGGCTACAAATTTGAATTCCTCCCCTACCACGCTGGGTGATCCACAAAACATTATTAAGGCAGAACGACTAACAAAACATTGGTGGCGAGCGATGGGTGCCGACAAACTAGACATGCTCATCAGCGAGGCCCTGGAACGTAATCCAACCCTGATGGCGGCAGAGGCTACTTTGCGTCAGGCGCAGGAACTTTACGCGGCGAGGGCTGGTTCGACGCTTTATCCACAATTAGAGGGCAACTTGGGTGGCCAGCGCCAACGCTTCAATCCTGGAACATTAGGACAAACCGGAGAAGCACGGGAATTCAGTCTCTACAACGCTGGCGTGGGTGTTCGCTATACATTTGATCTGGCCGGGGGCAATCGTAGGGCGTTGGAAGCTCTGGCTGCCCGGAGCGATTATCAGCAGTTTCAATTGGAAGGCGCTCGTTTGACATTGGTGGCAAATATCGTCACAACGGCCATCACTCAGGCAAGCCTGAAAAGGCAGACTGAAATTATAGAAAACATCTTGAAATCGCAGGAAAACCAACTCGAACTAACCCGGGAACGCATTCGTCTTGGTCATGGAGAACCGGACGATGCGTTAGTCCTGCAGACACAGTTGGAGCAAACGCGCGCCAAACTGCCGCCTTTACGTTATCAACTTCAACAAAACGAACATTTTTTGGCCGTTCTTGTGGGTAAAGCTCCAGGAGAGAGCTTGTTGCCGTCGTTTACCTTGGAGGATTTCACCTTGCCGCCGGAGTTGCCATTGTTAATTCCCTCTGAACTGGTGCGTGCAAGGCCGGATATTCTCGGTGCTGAAGCGTTGCTGCATGCCTCTAATGCAGAATACGGGGTCGCAATATCGAAACTATATCCCCAACTCAACCTTAGTGCCGATCTTGGATCGCAGGCACTGACGACCGGTGCGTTATTCGGCGGTGGTTCTGCTGTTTGGAGTCTGGTGGGGCAGCTGACACAACCCCTGTTCAATCCAGGCTTGCCCGCTGAAAAGAGAGCAGCTCTCGCCGCTTTCGATGCGGCTGCTGCAAACTACCAGTCCGTTGTTCTGGAAGCTCTTCGCAACGTAGCTGATGTACTGAGGGCATTGGAGAATGATTCAAAAAGGCTGGAGGCTCTTTCTGCCGCTGATTCCGCTTCAGGGAAGTCTCTAGAGTCGACACAGCGTCGGTATAGGCTTGGAACTGCAAGCTATTACGATCTGCTTATTGCACAGCAGCAACGGCTTCAAACCGAACTCGATCTGACAGAAGGCCAGGCAAAACG
>DOEX01000267.1:0-8393 GCA_003532515.1 Anaerolineaceae bacterium
AAACATCTTCCAGGCGCAAGACTTCTCGCCCGGCAGTTTGTTCACACTTATGCAGATTAAAAATCACTTCGCGACCGACCATGAGCGAGGCAAGGCTTTCACGTGTGAAACCTTGAATATCTACACGCTCGGCGGTGACACGTCCACGCCTTAAAACAGTCAGTTTATCGGCGACTTGCTTGACCTCGGTGAGCTTATGACTGATGAAGGCGATCGATTTGCCTTGCGCAGCCATGCCCTTGAGCGTTTCGATGAGCTCATCGGCTTCCTGGGGGGCGAGGACGGCGGTTGGCTCGTCCATGATGAGGATATTGGCACCCCGGTAAAGAATTTTGAGGATTTCGACGCGCTGCTGCTCACCTACAGAAAGCTGCCAGATTTTGGCGGTTGGGTCAATGTGGATGCCAAATTGAGTAGCCAAATCGCTGATTTCCTGGTCAAACTTATTGAGGTTGAGGGCAAAGCGGGGAGTGTCGAGACCGATGAGAATATTCTCGGTCACGGTTTGATTTTCGACCAGCATGAAATGCTGATGGACCATGCCAATGCCATTAGCGATGGCATCCCTGGGGGAATTGAAGCTGACTTTTTTGCCATGGATGCGGATTTCGCCGGACTGGGGCTTGTAGAGACCAGTGAGCACGTTCATGAGGGTGCTTTTGCCGGCTCCGTTTTCGCCCAGGAGGGCGTGGATTTCACCGGGATAAAGGGTGAAATTTACATGGTCGTTGGCTAAAACGCCGGGAAACCGCAGGGTGATATCCTGCATTTCGACAGCGGGGATTGCATTTGGTTCTTCTGTAAAAGTCATGAGTTTTTCTTTTATAGGAGAGATGGCTCTCGTCGAGCCATCTCTCTATTAGGTTTAGCTCAGGCTAAGGGAGTTCAGCGGCAACGTTCTGGTTCCACCAATACATACCCACGCCGTCGGCACAGGGGGCATCTGGACCGGCAAAGCAGTCCAGGTCCACCTGGCGAAGGCTCTCGCCTTCGGCAAGGACAACATTGCCCTGGTTGTCGGTGATTGGACCAGTGAAGACGCTAAAGCGGGTCATTTCGCCAGAAAGGAACTTGGCAAGTTCGGTGCGGACGAGCTCCAGATCCTCGGCAGGCAGGTCTTTGGCGCCGGGCATAAGTTCCTGACCTTCCATGAAGCCATAGAGACCAAGACCGCCGGAATCGGCGTCGAAGTAAACGGCTTCACCGGCAAAAGTGCCGTCCATGGACTTTTGGATCTCAGCTGCATAGAGGGGACCCCAGTTCCAGTACATGGTAGTGAGACAGGTTGCCAACGTACAGTTGTTGATATAGTCATAGGTAATGCCCCATTTGCCTTCAGGAGCGGCAATAGCGGGGGCAGGGGTGTCAGCACCGGTCATGACGACCTGGGCACCAGAGTCAAAGAGGGACTTGGCGGCTTCTTGTTCGATGGTCGGATCGTGCCAGGTTTGAATGAAGCGGACATCCAGGGTGCATTCGGGGCAGGTTTTTGCCATACCAAGGGCAAAGGCGTTACCAAGGCGAAGTTCTTCCGGGATGGGGAAGGTGGCCATGTAGCCGACCTTGGTGTTGCCGTCAAGTTCGGCACGGGAACCAGCCAGCATGCCGGCCAGGTATTTGATGTCTTCCATGGCGCCCATCAGGTTGCCGAAGTTGGTGCCGTTAGATTTATAACCGGAAACATGGACAAAATCTTTGTCCGGGAATTCGCCAGCGACGGTTTCGGTGGCATCCATGAAGCCGAAGGAGGTTGTGATAACCATATCAAAACCTTTTCGGGCTAAGGAGCGGGTAACTTGTTCGGAATCGACACCTTCTGCAACGTTTTCGACGTAAGCAGTGTGGACACCGGCAACGTTATCCTGCACCCACATGCGACCAACATCGTGGGACTGGGACCAGCCACCATCATCGTGGGGTCCGACATAAACGAAGGCGACGTTGAAGCAACCTTCGATTGGGGCAGGCACCTGGTAGGCACCTTCAGCTTCGAGAGCCGAGGCGGCTTTGCAGTCAACTGCAACAGGTTCCTCAACTTCTGGGGCGGCGGTTTGACAGGCTGAAAGAGCCATGGCAAAAACCATAAACAAACTAACAAACAACAATAGCTTTCTTCTCATAATTCTCCTTTTTTGGCTGATTGGTTTTGGAGCCTTTTTTCTCCTTAATAAAAAAACGGTCCGACGGAAATTAATTTTACTCGAAGATGTAAAAGATGTGGATTTTTCTCCAGATTCGTACCAGAATGTGAAGGTGTGAGTCGGGTTGGCGAGTAGTGCACAGGGGACGGTTGCTACGAAGTACCCCGACGCCATCGGCGTTAGTGGACTCGCCGTCCCATCGCCTACGGCAAGCAAGTTGTCACCCCCCGGCGCTAAGAACACCATCGTGTTCATAACAGACCGATGTAGATTGAGCCCACTCGGTCTAGCCGCCGTCCCCCTCTAAAGAGGGATTATGTGTTCAAACCCCCTCTTTAGAGGGGGAATTAAAGGGGGTGAGAAAGTGGGGGCAGAAAAGGATGGAAAACAGGAGGTGAAGCGGCGTGGGTCAGGTTCGTGACGGTGAAAAAAGATAGTCATTTTGTCTAAGGATTTGCTTGTATAGGTTATACAATAGTTCTACAATGTGTTTCCATTAAGAGAAAGGAAATCTAATGAAAACAAGAAAGAGTTTAGTGTTGTTTGTGGGATTGTTGACAATCCTTGTATTAAGCGCGTGCGCCACCCAAGCCGATTTACCCACCGAGGTGCCTGTCGTGGTCCAACCAACAGAGATTGAAACGATGGAACCGGTTGAAACCACTGAGAGCGAAACCGCAGAAGTCAAAACTATGGAAGCATCTGAGACGGTTGAAGCTGAGGAAACGAAGGATTTAAGCGATCTCAGCGATGCTGAGATGGAAGCACTGATAGCGGAAAAAGCCGATGGCAACCACGAGCTTGAGTTTATCCTCTCCCAGGAGATGAGCGCGGAAGAATGGTCTGCGACCTTGGATCGGATGATTGGTTATGGGGCGGATATCAGCCCGGAAGAAAAAGAAGCGATCATCGAGTGGTTGGTGAATCGGTAATTCAGGAAACAGGGAAGAGGGAACAGGAAACAGTAAACAAACTTCCATACGTAAAGGCATTGGTTTGCCGGGTTGACAAACGCAACCCAGCCTACAAAGTGAAACCCTTACCCCCCTTTATGAACACCAACGTGTTCATTACAGACCGATGTGGGTTGAGCCCACTCGGTCTAGTCGCCGAACCAGCCTTTGGCTGGACTTCGCCTCCCCCACAAGTGGAGGAGGGCTTAAAAATGAGCGAAATCCAACCCACAACACTGCCACCATCAGTGGAAGGGAACACCTTTACAGGGCAATAGAGCCCCTTCTGTACGGCTGGGGCTCGACTCCAGCCGTAACCTGGTAAATCGGTTGAACGGTGCTGAGGGAGATGAATACTGCTCGTTTCGCTCCCAGCACCATGGCCCCCACCGTTCGTTATGACATTCGTTAGCCGGGTTCAAATACGGAAAACAGCAAAAAGAATGCTGGACAGGCCGGCCTACAACTAACACCCTCACCCCCGCTTCGCGGACCCTCCCCCACAAGTGGAGGAGGGCTTAAAAATGAGCGAAGTCCAGCCAAAGGCTGGACTTCGCCTTCCCCGTTTCGAGGGAGGGCTTAAATGTTGAAACATGATATGCACATGTTTGTGATGTCAGGTTCAACACCGGAACCTGACCTACAATTACTTTTAACAGGGAACAGGGAACCCTTACACAGGGCAGGCAAGGAATAGGGAACCCTTACACAGGGCAGGCAGGGAACAGGGAACCCTTACACAGGGCAGGCAGGGAACAGGGAACCCTTACACAGGGCAGGCAGGAAACAGAACAGCTATCAGTTAAACAATCCGTACCACCAGTGGGGGACGGAGAAGAGGCGCATATCAAAGCGGTAGGCAAGCAGCAGGGTGGTGGCGAGCATGAGGATGGAAAAGGCGATTATCGCCCAGTCCCACCATTGAAATTTGAGTTGGTAGAGCCAGGTGCGTTTGCGCTGACCGAAACCGCGCAGATCCATGGCATTGGCAATATCTTCGCTGGAGACGATGGCATTCATCGTGACTGGAATCAGGAGGGGCGCCACCTGCCTGATTTTCTGGATAATATTGCCTTTGCCGGCATCCAGTTCAAAACCACGTGCCCGTTGAGCGTCCAGCGTGACCTGGAAGTTGCGCGCAAGGGTGGGGATAAAGCGAAATGAGAGTTCCATGGTGTAGGCAAGCCGGTCAGGGAGCCCCAGTTTGCTGAAGGTAACGCCGTAGGCACGGGAATCCATGGTGTAAGGGATCATAATGAAAACCAGTGAGATGGAGAGGATGCGCATCAACTGCGAAACCGCGAACCACAGGCGTTCCACTGTCAGACCCAAATTGAGGTGTTTACCAAAAATCAAAACGCCATCAGGCCAGACCAGCTGACCTCCGGGTGGGACGACGCCGCCGGCACCACCTCCAGTGATGATGGTGTTGACCACGATCATGGTGAAGAGCATGATCGAGATCATAAACCAGCCCAGGCGGGTGTCTTTCCAGGTCAGTCTTCCCAGGCTGTACCAGGTGATTGCGATCAAAAAGACAGCAAACAGAATATTTGGGTTCCAGGTGGTGGTAGCCGAAAACAGGACCGCAAAGGAGAAGATAAAGCGAGCCCGTGGATCGATATGATCCATGGGGCTATTGCGATAGCGGTAATTCCAGGCAACCAGCATGAGAGAAAAGTGTATGGGCGGTCAATTGACCGCCCATATTCTATTCAGTTTTCTTAACGTCCGCTGCGTTGAACGATGGCGGCATAGGCGACCATCAAAATTGGTAGTAAAACCAAGCCCCAAAGGACATTTGTGATGAAAGCGGGCAAAAAGTTGGCGAAAATGACCGTGTTAATGTCTGCACCAGAAACCCACATTTCGGAAACGCTGGCCAACGCCATACCCAAAGCGACGCCCAGGACAACAGAGACTTCACCCAGTAAAATGGATTTTTTCTCGTTGTAGATGTAGATCAGGGCAGAGAAAAGACCGGGGATGAGCCCCATAACGCCGTTACCGAGATCCCACCAAAGCCAGAAACCATAGCCGCTGAGCATATCGGCGAGGATGTTGCCGACGAAGCCGGTGATGAAACCGACGATCGGACCGAAAGCGATACCGAAAAACATAGGGATGACGACCGCTGGGCGGATGCCTACGTTACCAGCACCAGGGATCTGCCAGATGTTGAATGCCCAGGTGACGACAGCATAGAGAGCAGCACCGATGGCAGCATAGACGACTTGTTTGGTCCCGAAAGCCCAAATGTTTTTCTTCTTACCCGTAGTATGTGTGTCTTGCATTTAAAACCTCCTGTTAACTAATTAAATAAATTGGCTGAGCGCTTCCGCGCACAAATATTGACCGGTTTTCGGCCATAATTGCTGATTCAATTTTAGCAAAGAAGTTGGCAAAAGTCGCCATTTGTTCAGTTTTTCTTCATCCTGAAGGATATCCTGCGGGTGCCCATCGGCAACGATCTCGCCGCCATACAAAACCACCACCCGGTTGGCGAAAATGAGCGCCAAATCCAGGTCGTGGGTGATGAAAACGATGGCATCAAAACCGGGAGTTTGCAGGATGGTGCTCATGAAGGATTGATAATTCCAATAATCCTGCCCGGCGGTGGGTTCATCCATCATCAACACGCGGGAGCGCATCGAGAGCACTGAGGCGATGGATACGCGTTTTTGCTGCCCGAACGACAGCGCCAGGGGCGGCGTGGGCAGCTCTTCTTCCAGGTGGACTGTTTCGATCGCCCAATTAACGTTATCTTCCACCTGCTGGGGGCTGAATTTCAGGTTTTTTGGTCCATACGCCAGTTCTTCGCGTACAGTCGCGGCAAAAAGCATCTGGCTGGGGCTCTGGAAAACGTAGCCAATGGTTTTGGCAGAAGTGGCAACGGTCGATTTTTTGGAATCGACCCCTTCCAAAAGCACTTTCCCACTGGTGGGTTTGAGCAAACCGAGGGCGTGCTTGACCGTAGTGGTTTTTCCGCAGCCATTATGCCCCAAAATTGCGATCACTTCGCCGGCACGGATATCCAGGTTGATACCGTGCAACACTTCAGGAGTGTCTTCCTTGTATTGAAAGCGTACATTCTGGAAGGAAACCAGCGGTTGGCTTTGGGGGTCAATTTTGGGAACGGTAGGCTGGAAATGGGGTGCGGGATGGCTTTTGGCACGCCTGGCGATGACGGGGGCAGGCAGCTTGATGCGGCTGTAATCGACCGCGTCCATCACGCCGGCAGCATCACCGTTGTAAATGATCTTGCCATCGTCCATGTAGAGCACTTTTTCAGGATGGATGGCAAGCACGTCTTCCACGCGATGTTCAACGATCATGACCGAGAGACCTTCGTCTGCCAGCTCCCTGAACGCCAGCAAAGCCTCATGCGCAGAAGCGGGATCCAGGCTGGCGAGGGGTTCGTCCAGAAGCAAGATATCGGGTTCCATTGCCAGAACGCCTGCCAGGGCTACTTTTTGTTTTTCTCCACCGGACGTGAAGAAGGTTTCTTTGTCTTTTAAATGAAGAATGTGCAGCCTCTCGAGCGCTTTGTAGGCTTTGGGTAGCATCTCCATGTACGACATACCCTGCGATTCCAAGCCGAAGCAGACTTCGTTAAGCACGTAGGTGCCCAAAATCTGGCGCTCCGGGTCCTGCAAGAGCGTGCCGATATGCGTGGAGATCTGAGACAAGCCCATGCCATGCACCGATTGCCCATGGATGAGAACATCGCCGGTCATTTCACCGGTGTAAGAATGGGGGATGAGTCCGTTGATGCAGCGCATGAGGGTGGTCTTGCCGCATCCGGATGAGCCAGCCAGGAGCATGATCTGACCAGGTTCGAGGGTCAGGTGGATATTTTGAATAGCGGGCGTGCTGCGCGTGTGATACTGAAAGCTCAGATCCTTGACAACCAGGGGCAGCGGCACGGCATCAGTCATGAAAAATAACCTCTACCGGATCATCTAATTGGATGCCATATTTTCGGGCAGCGCTGCCATTGACCACCGCGACTTCCACGAAGCCTTCACTGTCGGTCACAGCCACCAGGTCGCCCACCTTCCGATGACCGTAAGAAGGCACAATGCCTTCGATGGTCTTACCAGCTATCTGAATGGTGGTTTTTGCCAGGTTCGGGACCTGCGAGACGCGCAGGTTGGTGGAACAATTGCCGAAAACGTCTATCACGATGATGTTCGCCTGGTAGCCTTGCCCAGTTTGGGTTGGTTTGGGCAGGGGTGTGCGGACGGGGTCGCTGATGATTGTGCCCATGTCTTCCAGCTTGACGCCTCTGGCAAGGTGGGCACCACTGGGCGCGAAGATATCGCGACCATGGAAGGTGGTGTAGACCGACGGCAGCCAGAATTCGGGTTTGTCCAGGTGGACGATGGTTATCTGCTTGCCTGCGGCTTCCGCGTCTTCCAGCATGGGGGTGATGAGGCCGTTATCGGGCAGGACGAAGAATTGGTCGCCCAGTTGAGCGGCGATCGGTCGGCGGGCGGTGCCAACGCCTGGGTCGACCACAGCGATGTGGACGGTGCCAGCGGGAAAGTAGGGCACGGCGCGCCAGAGAGCGATGGAGCCTGTGCGGACATCCTGGGCGGGGATTTCGTGGGTGATGTCGACGATTTGAGCATCGGGCGTGATACCGTAGATGACCCCTTTCATCGTTCCGGTAAAGCCATTGAGGTTGCCAAAGTCAGTGGTGATGGTGATCAGTTTCATAGTGGTAAGTTTACTTGATTTGGCTGAAAGCTCATAGCTGATAGCCCATAGCTGATAGGAAATAGCTGATAGCTGATAGGAAAGGTGAGGAGGACAACCTGTCTATCGTAGGCCAGAATTGCCGGGTTCAAAACCGGAAACCAGCGGAAAGAGCGCTGGACAGGCCGGCCTACAACTAACACCCTCACCCCCGCTTCGCGGACCCTCCCCCACAAGTGGAGGAGGGCTTAAGAATGAGCGAAGTCCAGCCCACAACTTTGCCACCATCAGCGGAAGGGGACACCCTTACAGGGGAACAGGACCCCCTCCGTTTGGTTAAGTTTTTCGTACGGCTGGGGCTCGACTCCAGCCGTAACCTGGCAAATCGGGCGAACGTTGAGGAGGGAGATGAACCCCCTCTGTACGATTGAAACTCATGGTCTGCCGGGTTCAAAACCGGAAACCAGCGGAAAGAGCGCTGGACAGGCCGGCTTACGAAAAGATTAAAAAAAGGTGTGCGGCGCAAGCCAGGTTTGCCGGGTTCACACCAACCATGGCAGGGACTTTACCACACCCTCTTAAGAGGGGGGTAGGGGGG
>DOEX01000267.1:8407-8819 GCA_003532515.1 Anaerolineaceae bacterium
CAATAAGTATCTTGTCGGTCAAAAGATTCGGAGGGAGATGAACCCCCTCCGTACGAAATTGCAATGGTTTGCCGGGTTCATCACCGGAACCTGACCTACGCCAACATTGAAAAAAAGACAAAAAACAGGTGTAAAGTATGCTGAGTGTGACTATAATTAATGCTATCAGCTATGACCTATCAGCTATCAGCTAAAACGAGGTGCTAATGAACGAGAATTTGATTGGCAGTATTGAAGGCGGAGGGACGAAGTTTGTTTGTGCGGTGATCGACGAGGAGAATCAAATCCTGGCTGAAACGCGTGTTCCAACCACCGATCCAGCAACAACTCTGGGAGCCTGTTTGGAATTCTTTAAACAAAAGGAGCTTCAGTTGGGAAAATTGGCGGCTCTTGGCATTGCTTGTTTCGGACC
>DOEX01000269.1:0-585 GCA_003532515.1 Anaerolineaceae bacterium
ACCTTCTCAAGAGTGATCGTCGTTGATTTGCCAGCCAGGACTGGAGCAGTCAGCTCGCCTTCCATTAATTGGGAGGATGTCATTTCTCCGTGGGATGGTTCCGCGTTTTCTCCAACGACTGGCTGCGCTTCTATTTCTGTGACAAAGCCCGGAACTGTTGCCTGAATCTCTTTGGAAAGCAACGGATTATGGGGCAATTTGATCAGACTTCGCTCGCCCAGTGGATTGAAGGGAATCAGCATCCGCAAGATCACGATGATCCACAATACCCTGGCCAATCTTGGGCTGTAACGATCTGCCCCAAACTTTCGGAACAACAAAACGCCCAACGCCAGAAACGATAACATCAAACTGGAAAGGAGGATATTTTCCATATCAACTCTCCTCTAATATCACCTCCAGGTAGTTTTTTAACTCCTGCAGGTCTTGTTTGCTAAGGGCATGGTTCTGATAGAGCCCTGCAATAAAGTTCTGAACTGAATCGTCGTAAAGTTTGCTGATCAACGATTGGGATTGGCGATCAAGATACTTCCTGCTGATTTTGGGCGAATAGAGGCTGATTCTTCCTGACTTTTCACTTTCGAG
>DOEX01000269.1:607-8341 GCA_003532515.1 Anaerolineaceae bacterium
GATAAATTTTTCATTCCTGCCTCCTCGCGTTTATTACAATTGTAATAATGGCATTATATAATTACGTTTGTAATAATGTCAAGGGTTAATTTTTAGCAATTTTCATGAATTGGCTATCAAGCCTATCCGATTTGGTTAGGTCAGATCTGATCCTAATCAGTTAATACCCTATTTTTGTGTGTCAGCTTACGAATAAGTCTCGATCACACTGCAGGCGTACTCCAGATTCCCCCACCTTTGCAGTGCTGCCCGCTGCAGACAGGTATTTTATTTTGTAACCTTCAAACTGAAGGTCTATTGACAATATCGTCAGCCTTTCTTAGCTAACTGGCCTTTGATTTTACCCAAAACTGACTGCACTTCAGGAACTTTCAAGACCCAAAGCATCACGCCGTAGACCAGCAATCCAATCGCGACTCCCAGTATCAGAACGAAATACTTGTTCATGTCTCGGAAAAAAGCCATAAAAGTAAAAATTGCCGAGCCCATCACGAAACTAGCCATTAAAGAAAGCAACCCGACCCGGAAAATTTCCCTGCCGTCCAATCCCTTCAGCCGTTTTCGTAAAATCTGTAGCAAAGCCAGGCATTCTACTGCGGTTGCCAAACTGTTGGCAAAGGCAAGCCCTCCCAGCGGCAACCAACCTATCTCACCGAAGAGACGGGCAAAAACAAACGATAACAGGATGTTAGCGGTCATTGCCAACACACCCACGATCACAGGGGTTCTGGTGTCATGCATGGCATAAAAAGCGCGGCTCAAAACCTCAACCAGGCTGTGCCCGGTGAGCCCAATCGCGTACCAAAGCAGCGCCCAGGCGACCATCTGGGTTGAAGAAGCGTCAAAACTTCCGCGTTCATACAATACCCGAATGATCGGGACCCGCAGCATAACCAAACCAATTGTCGCCGGAAGTGCCAGAAGCAGCATCACACGCATGATCCCCGATAGGGTTTGCTTGAATTGGTCAAACTGACCCAGCTCTACCTGCGCCGAAAGTGTGGGCAGCGAAGCTGTGCCTGCCGATTGCGCGATGGCAGCCTGTGGCATGAGCATGATCGTGAACGCCCAGGTCAATGAGCTGGCAGCCCCCGCTCCCAACGAAAGCCCTATGATCGTGTTAGCAACAAAGTTGAGTTGCACCACTCCCGCACCGAGGATGCGCGGGAGCATAAGTTTCAAAACTTGACGAACTGCCTCATCCTTAATTCCAGCAGCCTTTTCATAAAACCGATTGGGTAAACGGGAAAGTGTCGGCAATTGCAGAGCCAAATGCCCCAAAGCACCGATCACCGCGCCATAAGCCAATCGCTGCACTCCCATCGATTTTGGTAAGAAAAGGATGCCTGCAATTTGACCCAAAGAATACATGGCCGGTGCCAATGCAGGCCAGAGGAATACCTGGTGCGCGTTCAGCATGCCCATAACCAATCCGCTGATGCCAAATATGATCACCGTTGGTAGCATTGTGCGCAGCAGAGTAACCGTAAGGTCCAGCATTCCCGGGTTAGCATTTGCGACCAAGGCAAACAGGATCTTGTCTACAATGACAGGTGCAAAGACCCACATTAAGGCCGAGACCCCAACCAGGATCACCAGGAGTGCATTGATCACACCGGATGCCAGCTTCCAGGCACCTTGGGTGTCTTTACGCGTGAGCATACCGGTAAACATAGGAATGAAAGCTGATCCCAGGGCACCACCCGCAGTCAGGTTGAAGAGCAATTCTGTCACGCGGTTGGCAGCGTTGTAGGCGTCCAGTTCCATACTGGTGCCAAAGGCGTGGGAAATGACCGTTCCCCGCACAATGCCGACCAGGGTGCTGACAATATAGGCCATCATGACAATGCTTGCAGCCCTGGCAATTTGCTGTCCGGCAGATCTGGATTCGTTTCTTAGGGGCGGCAAGGCGCAAACCTCACCATTTTCTTGTGGAGGGTTGGACAAGTGGCTGCCATGTTCTGTTTCGCCAACTTTTTGCCGGTTGTCAGGCGGCGTTGAGGGGTTTTCAGTCATCCTTCATCATCTCGCGTTTGGCTTCTTCCCAAAGGGCATCCAGCTCTTCAAAGCTGTAATCCTCGACCTGCTTACCTTGTCTTGCTGCTGTGGCTTCGATGTGACCGAAGCGTTTGCGGAATCGGGTGTTTGTCTCCCTCAAAGCCATCTCAGGGTTAACATCCAGCCAGCGCAGCAGGTTAACAACCGCAAACAAAACATCTCCGGCTTCCGATTGTTTTCTTTCAGGGGTATCAGCTTCTTTTAGCTCCTGCAACTCCTCGTGAATTTTCGCGATCACGGGGTCGATCGTCTTCCAGTCAAAGCCCACTCGTTGAGCACGCTGTTGGATCTGGTCAGCCTGGGTCAGAGCCGGCAGTGCTGCCGGAATGCCATCAAGCATGCTTTTTCGGTCTTCGCCCTTATTTTTGCGTTCTTCAGCCTTGATCTGTTCCCAATTGCTCAAAACCCCTTCCACCGAATCGACGACCAATTCGGTGAAGACGTGCGGGTGCCGACGGATGATTTTCTCGCTGATGGCAGAAATCACATCGGTCATGTTGAAATCCTGTTCTTCAGTGGCAATTTGGGCATGTAAAACGATCTGTAACAGCAAGTCACCCAGTTCTTCCATTAAATGCTCGGGGTCCTCCTGGTCCAGTGCTTCAAGAACCTCGTAGCTCTCTTCCAGAAGATAAGGCCGTAAACTCAGGTGAGATTGTTTGCGATCCCATGGGCAACCATCCGGCGCACGCAGACGGGCTATGATCTGTTGAAAATCCTCAAAGCCTCTGCCATTTTCACGCGCAGGTACGTAAAGCGTGCTCATCAATCCAGTGTGCAGACTTTGATCGATCTGGTACAAGGGTACTTCCTCAACCAGCTCATCAGGTAAGCCGGCATTGTGGATCAGTTTGACCGGGTATTCATCCGGGTAGTTGTTCATCAGGGTCAGCTTGAGATCGCTGACTTCCATGCCTGGTCTCAGGTTTGAAATCAAGGCTGGCACAGAGGCGGGGAAAAAGGGAATTTCAAGGGAGGCAAGGTAAAGTGAATCGGTTAACACCAGTTTAGGGTGCGGGTCCGTGCCAAGCGCAGAACAAACTGGTTCCAGAAAACTCATGCCATCTATCACACGAACTGGAATGCCACTCGCTTTGACCTGGAGCATGATTTGGCGCACAGTTTCCTCAGCAATAAAAGGGCTACCGGGAACAGCATAAGTAACCCCACCCTGCAGCCCGCCAAGCTCAACAATCTTCTGAGCTATTTCGCTGCTGACATCTGCAACATGGAAATTTTCTTCCATTTTGTCAAAACTATGAACGATAACGTTTTGAGGAAGTTCAGAAAAAACAGGATGATAACGAGTACGTGTCCAGATTTCACTCGATTGAACCAACCAGTCCCAGGCTTCTCTTGTAAGACTGTTTGCATCAGCCGGTCCAAGCCCTACGATCACGATCCCTTTAAATCCCATTTGCACCTTCAATCAATTGTATCTGTACGGAAAGGAAACTGATCATTTCCTACACTCTTGTAAAGCAAAGGCTGCCCTGTAACAGAGGACAGCCTTTTGATTGTAATTCATTTTGACCTGTGCCAAATAGCGTACAAAACCTATGCTTCCCAGTAGTCAAAATTGTGGGTTACCAATAGAGGAATCCCCGCCAATAATGATTCGCAGAAAACTAACGCTTTGTGTAGGTCGGGGCCTTGCGAGCGCGNNGCTTGAGACCTGGCTTCTTGCGTTCTTTAATGCGAGCATCGCGAGTAAGCAGACCGTGTTCGCGCATAGCACCTCGCACGCTCTCGTCCATGGAGACCAGGGCGCGAGCCAAACCAAGCTTGACTGCATCGCGTTGACCGCTGATACCGCCACCTTCAACCTTGACTGTAACGTCAAAGGAATTGACAGGTCGCCCAGTAGCTTCTATTGCACCCAGAATAGCAGGGACATCGCCTAAGCGAGGGAAGTACTCGTTCAGTTCTTTGTCGTTGACAGTAAAAACGCCTGTGCCTTCGTATATACGAACGCGGGCTGTGCTTTCTTTTCGTCGACCAATTGCTTCAGTATATTGTGTCATGTTTCCTCTTTATTACTCCAGATCCAAGGGTTTCGGGTCCTGTGCCTCATGCGGGTGTTCAGGACCAGCATAGACTTTCAGGTTGTCCAGGAAGCGTTGAGTCAGGCGATTTTTGGGCAGCATGCCCTGGACTGCAAAACGAATAATGCGGTCCGGGTTATTCTGAAGCTGCCGGGTGTAATCGACCTTATGCAAGCCACCGGGATATCCGGAGTGACGATAATATTTTTTCTCTCCCACACGGGTCGGATTCGCGTAGATCTTCTCTGCGTTGATCACTACCACATGGTCACCCAAGACAACACCTGGGGTGTAGTCAGGGCGATGTTTGCCGATCAATAATTCAGCAATTTTGGTCGCAAGGCGGCCGAGGGTCTTACCGGTGGCGTCCACCAAGTACCACTCGCCGGTAATTTGTCCTTTAGGAACGTATGTTTTTTCCACTTTAACATTCTCCGTTTATAAGTACACACCCTAAGCTTTACGCCTGGGCAAACTTTTATTTTTCTATATCCTCAGCATACCTGACTTTCGTCAAAGTAAGACCTCTGGCAGGTGCCAGAGAAACGATCCCTGTGCTGCCAGTTTGCAGTCCTGTTGCAACAATCTCTACAGGAACTTCCCTGAAACCCACTCGCACCAGNNACATAAACAATTCTCCTGACCATATGGTAAAGAAAAGCGTTACCGGTGATTGTAAATTCCATCGAATCTTCTCCAGCGAGCTCCCATTTTGCCTGTTCAATCCTGCGAATGCTTGTACCGAATTCGGACAATGGGCGTCCAAACGCGATGAAGTCGTGTTCGCCAAGCAGACATTGTGCCGCCTCATTCATCAAGTTGATCTCAGGGGCAGCGTCTAAACGCCAGGCAAAACGATCTCGCAGGGGATCTCGAGCAGGCTGCCAATACAAGCGGTAGCGGTAACTGCGGGCAAGAGCGTCATAACGGGGGTGGAATTGAGCTCCTGTCTGCTCCAGTCTCTGAACCTGGATGTCAATTGGTAAATTAGCATTTAAAGCTTTGAGCAACTTGTAGTCGCCATGTTTCCAATCAAACTCGAAACTGACCACCTGACCACTGGCATGCACGCCAGTGTCTGTCCGACCGGCAGTCAGGATACTCCTGCCTTGCCAGCCCAGTGCTCTCAAAGCATCTTCAAAGGTGCTTTGTACGCTTGGTTTTTCCAATTGCCGCTGAAAGCCACTGTATTGTGTGCCTTCGTAAGCGAGGATAAGTTTGTAATGTGCCATGCCTTCCGAAACCTTCTGAAAGGCGATTCTAAATCACCGCGTTTATTCCGAGACCAGCTCTAGAACAACCATCTCAGCATTGTCGCCTTGACGGGGTCCGAGTTTGAGCAGTCGGGTATAACCACCCTTACGGGAGGTGAAACGCGGAGCAATATCATCAAATAATTTCCTAACAATCTCACCGCTGGCATTGCCAAGTTCACCGGCAGCCTGGCGACGGGCGTTGACTTTGATAGCCTCATCTGCCTTCTGGACATTTTTAGCCAGAGTGATCAGTTTTTCAGCATCGGGTTGAATAGACTTGGCCTTTGCCAAGGTGGTCTGAATTCTTTCGTGCTCGAATAGTTGTTTTATCATCGTCTTTCGCATGGAGGTCCGATGACCCATGCTGCGGTTAAGACGATATCCTTTTATCTGGTGCCGCATTACTCGTTCTCCACTTCTTCTTCTTNNTTGTCCAAAAGTTCCATCACATCACCAACTGTAGTAATGCCTGTGCGCTTCAAGGAATTGAATACGCGCACACCCAGGTCAAGTGCTTCAATTGGAGCCTCAATGATATCGCGATTGACGACCGGCTGTTCCACTTCAACTTGTTCGATCGGTTTAGTCAGTGTCTCTTCGCTGGTGCCACTGATGATCCCTAGCTGACGCATCAGAATGCGTGATGATTCGATAAGTGCTTTTTCAGGTGAAATTGTGCCATCAGTCCAAATATCAAGCGTCAGGCGGTCATAATCAGTACTGTGACCAACGCGAGCGCTGGTAACTTCCCAATTTACCCGGCGAACAGGTGAGAAAATTGCATCCACAGGTAAGACGCCGATTGCCATATGGTCTGAACGGTCATTCGCTGGGACATATCCTCTGCCGGATTCGACTGTCATTTCCATTTCAACATGAGCATCGTTTTCGCTGATGCTGAAAAGTTCACATTCGGGGTTGATAATTTCTACTTCGGGAGGGCATTCAATGTCTGCACCGGTGATCGTACCCTGACCCTTGACCTCAAGATGAATAGTGGCTGAATCAACGTTGTGAAGCTTGAAACGCAGCAGTTTGATGTTTAACATGACCTGAATGACATCTTCACGAACACCGGGAATGGTGCTGAATTCATGCATTACGTCAGAAACATGAACCGCTGTGATCGCGGCTCCTTCCAGGGAAGAAAGCAATACACGGCGTAGTGCGTTACCTAAGGTGACGCCAAATCCGCGTTCCAGCGGGCTGATGGTGAATTTACCATAATCACGCAGCTCTTCTGAACGCTCTACTTTTGGTGATACCAATTCCATTTTTTTTGTCACGGTTTACCTCTTCTCAGTCTAACGGTTTTGAAATACCGCCCTAAGACTCCTGATTAGCGAGAATAATATTCAACGATCAGTTGCTCGTTGAGGTTACCATCAATTTCAGAGCGTTCCGGTGCACGCAACATGCGACCGGACAGGTTGGTCAAATCGCGAGCCAACCAGGTTGGCACAGTCCGACCTTCCGCATCTTCGCGCAAATGCTTGAAAAACGCGTTGTCTCTGGAGCTTTCCTTCACGCTGATGACGTCGTCAACTTCCACCCCATAAGAGGGGATGTCTGCCCGGCGACCGTTCACTAAAAAGTGCCCATGTGTAACCAGGATGCGTGCCTGGGGACGGCTAGCCGCATATCCCAAACGATAGACGACATTAGCCAGTCTGGTCTCCAGAATGGTCAGCAGGTTGCTACCGGTTTGACCGCGCATTGCCACAGCCTGACCATAGAAACGTCGGAACTGACGTTCATAGATACCGTAAACGCGACGGGTCTTTTGCTTGGCGCGTAACTGCTTGCCATAGTCGGATTCACGACCTGGGCGGGCAGATTGCATTTTGCCATGCATTCCCGGGGGATAGGCTCTTTTTTCCATAGCGCATTTGGGGGAATAACAACGTGATCCCTTAAGGAACAGTTTTTCACCCTCACGACGACATAAACGACAAACTGCTTCTGTATATCTTGCCATAATACCTTAATCCTTTTTTCTCTTGTACTACACGCGGCGTTTCTTGGGAGGTCTGCAGCCGTTATGGGGCACAGGAGTCAGATCAGTGATCCTGACTACCTTTAGACCAATTGCCTGTACGGCACGAATGGCGGCTTCCCGACCGGGGCCGGGTCCTTTGACAAACAGCTCAACTTCTTGCAGACCCATTTGCTGGGCTACTTTGATGGTCTGTTCGGTTGCCATTCGGGCAGCAAACGGTGTGCTTTTGCGGGAACCTTTAAAGCCAGCTGAACCGGAACTGCCCCAGCAAACGGTGTTGCCTTGCATGTCAGTCACAGTTACGATGGTGTTATTAAAGGACGCAAATACGTGCACCTGTCCCGACGAGAGCTGGCGCTTGACTTTGCGAGAACTT
>DOEX01000191.1 GCA_003532515.1 Anaerolineaceae bacterium
TTTAAACCCAGCTGTCAAATTTTAAGATTTCCCTCGTCCATTGATGAGGCTAAATCAACTTTGACGAAGAAAGGTTTTGGGGTTGTCAGGATACAGGGTTTTGTTTGGAAAAAACCGGATGACCACGGAATTCACTCAAGTTCTCCAGGTTGCTGATGATGGCAGTGTCGCGCTGATGGATCATGCTTTCTTCCGAAATCTGTCGGTTAGCCCGCATGGCATCGCCCAAGAAGCCAAACATGATCAGCGTAATCCCGGCAACCAAAAAAGTGCCGCCAATTGAAACCGACTGAATAAAACGCGAACTCCCATTGAAGAGGAGGTAATAGACCAAAAAACGCCCCAACAAAACTGCGCCTATAAGGAACAAAACCGCGCCGATCGAAAGGAAAGTTCGAAGAGGTTGATAGAGGACATAAGAACGAATGATCGCGCCGCCCTGCCTCCAGATGAAGTTGAACATGCCCTTATGCAGGCGGGAAGCCCGGGTGGCCGCATTCGTTTCAATCAGCACACTTTCGATTTTCATTTGGCCTTTGCCGGCTTGAATTAACGTTTCTAAGGTGTAAGAATAGGGGTTGTAAACTTGCATCCGCAGAGCAGCATAGCGCGAGAAGGCGCGGAAACCGCTGACCGTATCAGGCACATTGGTATTCGAGACCCTCCGGATCACCCGGCTGCCCAAGTGTTCCATCATACGTTTGAAAGGTGAAAAATGCTTGTTTTCAAGCGTCTGGCGGTCACCGATGACCAGGTCAGCCCGACCTTGTAGTAGCGGTTCGATAAGCTTGATAATTTCGCTTCCAGGATACTGGTTGTCGGCATCAGTGTTGACGATGATATCGGCGCCCAACGCCAAACAGAATTGAATGCCGTCGATGAATGCCTTGGAGAGACCCCGGTTTCGGCGATGCTGAAGAACAAAATCGGCACCGTGTTCAAGCGCTACCCGGGCGGTATCATCCGTGGAGCCATCGTCCACCACCACGACTACGATCTCATCCACACCAGGCAATAGACGGGGCAACTCTGCCATTACAGCAGGCAAATGCTCCGCTTCGTTATATGCCGGGATTTGGATCGCCAGTTTCATGATTAACAATTGTACGATAAATTTCTTTTCAAGGAAAAACAGTTTTATGTAGGGAACAGGCACCGACCGTTCTGTCCTAGCCAAGCCTGTAGCCGGGGTTCCGTAATTGAACCCGACAGCGCAACCATCTGTTAAGCCCTCCTCCGCTTGCGGTCGAAGATCCCTGTAACGCATTAGAAAGAAGTGCAGGCGAATTCCCGCCGAAGGTGGGTTCGGTAGTACCTTTTCTGTGCTGTATCGGGGTGAGAGTTGCCTCTGAATTCATAAAGGAATATGGCTATTTTACCGATTAAACTGCAGATTGCCACGCCCCTTTCTCATGATTTGCAGGTCTACTCAATACCAATGGCAGGGCTCGCAATGATGGACGAAACGATAACCGTTGTCTTTAGCCCTCTCCCAGATTGGGGGAGGGTCCGTGAGCGAAGCAAACGGGGGTGAGGGCTGCCTCTGAATCCGTGACAATAATCAGCAACTATTTTGTAGAACTGCAGATTGCCACGCCCCTTTTTCGTAATTCATAGGTCTACAAATTACCGTTGGCAGGGGCTCGCAATGACAGACGAACTGATAACCGTTGTCTTTAGCCCTCACCCAAATGGAGGAGGAACGGTAGCTTATAATCTGGGGCGTACCGGGGTGAGGGGTAAATCTTTAGCCTTCCCCTCTGTCGAAGATCCCGCGAGCGTAGTGAGTGGGAGTAGAAAGGGGGACCACGAAGTGGTGGATGAGGTGGAGCCAGCCAGCTGGGCGTCAAATTCTACTTCGGTAAAATTAAATAATCATAAATAACGACCCTCCAAATTTATGGTATTAATGAACCATGCATAAAAACAAGCGATCCCCGCTTATGCTCTTGCTGCTAACCCTGGCAGTTGTGTTAGCGCCATTGCAGCCTGCTCGCGTCAACGCGGAACAGAATACCGCTCCTCACAGCCAGGTTGCTGCGTACGAGTTGATATCGGCAATGAATTTCCTGCGCACGTCTTACGGACTGCCAGCTCTGATCGAAAACGCCACCATCAACGCGGTCGCCCAGGCAACTGCACAGATCATGGCAGACCAGCAGCTTTCCTGGCATATTGGCGATGTGGCTGGTCGCATCTCTGCTGCCGGTTATGGTGCCGGCGCTAAAGTTTATGCCACCGAGAACTTCGCTTATGCCGGTTCTGGTGCAACAATTGACCAAATCATGGTCATGTGGGCTGATTATGACCACATGCGACCTGCCACCCAACCCAATTATTGTCATGTGGGGGCAGGGGTAGCCACAGCCTCCAACGGCATGACTTATTACATCCTCCAGGCTGCTTATATCTCGGGCGCAGCCTGCGATTCCACCCCACCAACTGGCGGAGGGGGTACACCCGGTCAACCTCCGGCGGGGTTTGGCTACGTCACACCTGTCGAAAAGGTGGAGCTGAACGAAGATGGCAACTACGTCCACGTAGTCAAAACCGGGCAAAGCCTGTGGTCTATCGCTGTTGCTTATGGTGTTACTATCAAAGAAATCCTTGCCTGGAATAACCTGCCCGACAGTTATGTGCTCTGGCCAGGCGATGAACTGACCATTGCTGGTCCGGATTCAAGGGCTCTGGTGACGCCCACACCGCTTGGAAACGTGACCAAAGCCACCCCTGACGTGGAAGGGCGCATTGTGCATGAAGTTCAGGCTTACCAATATCTTTTAACAATTGCACAGGCTTATGGCGTCAGTGTGGATACCATCCTGGCGCTCAATTACCTGAAAGCGGATTCAACGCTCTCGATCGGACAAAAACTTTTGATCCGCGGTCCAGACCAAACCCCCACACCGACTCCGCTGCCACTTACCCCACTGCAAAAGCTCACCCCTGCCTCAGATGGCAAGTATTACCACACGGTCACCGAAGGGCAGACCCTGGAATGGATCGCGAATTTATATGGCGTTTCACTGGCTGACCTGATGGCTTGGAATTATCTGAACGCCTCCAGCATCATTTACCCTGGCAACCGGCTCTTTTTGGATGTCACCCCACCGCCCACGCTCACCCCCACGCCTGCCCCAGCAACCGAAACGCCCTTGCCGAGCGCCACCCTCAGCCTCTCGCCAACTGCGACGCAGGTGCCTTCTCCGACACCCACAGCCACTGTAACTCCATCTATCTTCGGTTTCACAGATAATTCACTCAATTGGCTCTGGCTGCTGGCAGTGGCCGCCGTAGGCGTGGCGGTGTATTTTGTATTCAACGCCCAAAAATCAAAGAAACAGTTGGAATAACACCCAAAAAGATAGACGCTGCAGAAGCCAGCTTAAGTTGCTTAAGGTATTTCGGAGATCGTGCTTTGGTCAAATTCAAAGCCATCAGTTATCAGGCGATTAAGCATGGCTGATCGAATCTCTGATTTGGAAGAATACTCGTTCTCAGAGCACGTACCAACATAAGTCGAAACAACACCGGTTGACCAGGTTAAGTCTTCGAGGTTTAACCGATAGTATCGGTCACAATCAATGACTGTCATGCGGTCGAACTGATAAAATGGCGGTGTAAAGTAATCTTCTTTCAATGTCCACTCTCCTGACCCTAATTTATCCTCAGCCTGATTCGTCCCAACAGATAAAATAAGTCCATCGGGATAATCTTCTGCAAACATTGACTTTCCTGGAGTCATCCAGGAAGGTTGCGGTTGTCCAATGATATCGAGAATGGTAGGGGCAATATCAAGGTGTTGGGTATTTTCGGTCGTGATCACTGAAGTAAAGCTTGCAGGCAAATGAATGATCATCGGCAGTCGTTCAATTGTGCTTAACTTTTCACCATGATCGCTGCTAATAATTATCAGCGTTGACTCGAATTCGCCGGAAGCTTCTAAGCCTTCAAATAGCTGTTTAAGTGCTGAATCAACATCAACAATTGCGTCGTCGTAAAGATCGGGATTCCAAGATTCCTGATTGTTACGGTCTATATGTGCAGAATACTTTGTGGATTCCGGGTAAAACTTATCCCCGTGTGTTCCCATCCAATGGATCTGGACAAAAACCGGATCGCTTTTTTGATTTATTATCTCTACTGCCTGGTAAATCTTATCTATATCATTGAAGTCTTGCTGGGTCTCAGTGATTTGTTTGAAGGTGTTTTCCATGGTTTCAACAAAAAAGATATGTTTCATGCGGCTGAGTAGACGACTTTCAACTTCTTTGACAAACAAGACCGTGTTACTTGGAACTCGAGTATTAAGGTAGTTGGTAATGCTGTTCGACTCTAAAGAAACCCCATTTGACTCATTAAAACCGCCCTGGAGATTTTGGTTTGAGGCGTCAATATAGTGACGGACCGTCCGCTGCGCAGAGTAGTAACCCCGATCCCGTAGGATCGCCAACAGGTGCTCAAGGCCATCCGATCCCTGGAGCAAGTCAGGAGGGAACAGTACCCTGGTGACAGTAGGATACTTTCCGGTAAGGATTGATGTGACCGACCCCGTCGTGTTTGCGGCGTTATTGAAATGGTTAACGCTCATGATCAAGTCATCTTTTACTGAATCCAGGAAGGGAGTGGTCTCTCTTTCATATCCATAAATACTCATATTCTTCGCATTCACACCATCGGCTGTAAACAGCACAATATTTGGCAAAGTTTTTTGAGCGGTGAAAGAATGGACAGTCCCGTCTGAGTTAGCAGGGATACGAATCACCCCAAGGAACAAGGCGGCTGGAATGATTACTGCGAGGACAGCCAGAAAAATGCCTCGTTTGGTGTTGGTCTGCTTCTTAGTTCGTTGAATAATGGTTCGTGCCAGTTTGAGGTTAATAAACACCAACAATCCGATCCAAATCAACAGGTAAACGACCCTGGTACTACCGGAAGAACCAACAATTCCAAATTTGAATAACGTGTAAGTAAAATTATCGATGAGCAACAGGCTGAGTGTCGCAAGCACAACAGCTGGAAATAGTGCTAAAAGATGCGCAAAGATTCGAATTTGATTGTGAAAAATAGAACTGATCAATAACCCGGGAATGGATAAAAGTAATAATATTCCAATGAATAGAAGCGACGTAAACAGCAGAACACCAAGTTTTTCCGACACCGTCGCGATGTTAAGGAAAGAGGGTTTGGTCGTTATAAACAGCCACTCCATGAACACCAGGAGAATGCCGCTCAAGACGTTGATCCAGAAGCTTGATTTCCAGATGTTAACTACGGGTTTTGTATTTGCAGATTGGGATGATTCGTTCATTTCTTTTTTAGCAGGAATAGTGTTCGTTCAGAACCGGGGACTTTCTCTTCGCTGATAATCTCAAAGCGGGAAGAAAAGGCAATCCTGAAGCCCTCCAGTGAATAACCCGGGAAAATATCCTTTCTTGAAGTCAACAACTTCTTTACTTGCGAATCGCTTTTTGGCACAAACTCCAAAATCAGATAATCACCTAATTCAGCAAAGTAATCAGCCACATCAAACAGGGGTACGTTATTGGAAATTGCCAAATGGTGAATCAGCGCCAGCGCCATTACCAGGTCAACTGGTCCGCGAGCTTGCATGGAATCTCGTTCTGCGTTATGCCAGCCCAAAGCTGGCGATGGATTGGTCAGGTCCATTAATAGTGGCAGCATAAATTTTTCTTTGTTCTTCTTCACCAAATCATAATTTTGCTGGACTGCGCCCGGGTCAATATCAAAACAAACCGTAGGAATCCCCATACCGCTGGCTGCCCGACTGAACTCACCAATGTTGCCTCCCAAATCCCAAACCAGTTTCGGATTCACCTTTTCGATGAGGGATTTCACGAGGCTGCGTTTTTCCTCAAATGAAGCTTGGGTGTAATTGTTATTCTGGTAGTAATCCGTCCACTCGGTCGCAATTGTTTTCACTTTCAACCCTCGGACAGTCGAAAGCAAATTATCGAACAATCCATTCAGCTGCGATTTGCTGATATGACCCCTCATATCATCCTGGGAAATTTCTTTATTCGCATATCGCTGCTGGGATTTTGCATGGAGGTGGATATGTGTCGCCAAACCAAAGTTCAACTTGGTGCCAGCAGGAAGAAGTTCGCTGGCGAGGTCTAACGGAATGCCATCGATATACACTTTGAGTAGTTGCACCAGGCGAATGTCCGTGTGAGCCATTAATGCCAGGGGAGCCAGAAAGTGTTGACAGAACTGTTTGTATGCCACCCAGGGCAAGCCTTCCTGATACTTCTCAAAGGAAAGCGTGTCGATGAAGATCGGGCGACCGTGATGAAATTGGATGTTATAAGCGCTGGCATCCTTGAGGCTCATGTCAAATTCAAGCGCTCTGCGCGCTATTGACAGGGTCAGGATAGCGGCATCCTTGAGCTGGTTGAAACACCACTCATAAGGGTAGGAGATGAAATCAACCACGCCAGGTTGAATGACTTTGTAGGCAATCTCTGCACGCGGTGCCAGGGCAAGGTCGGCTTCTTTATGGGATACCAGTGTTTTTGATTTTGTCAGCTGATCATACAACCCTGAATTCATCAGCAAATCATAATCTTCACGATATTTTTCATTGATCTGTCGAAACAACTGACCGTCAACCGCAAAAATGAAACCACTTGGATCTCTAAAAGATCCTCTCACTTTTTCTACCATTGACTAACCTTCCAGCCTGCCAGTACAGTAAGCAGAATCGATCACTCATTTCTTTCTGAATAATTCGACGAAGGAACTTCCACTATGGTGGTAGGGTCCAGAACCACATCCGGCTCTATTCGATTTCGAGTAAAGAAAGCTTTTATTTTTTTCCAGAAAACACGCACAACCACACCCAGGCCTAATACTGCTCCCAGGATGAGTTGAATGATGATGCTCCCCGAACTCGGGTCAAGATAATTTTGTGCTGCGCCACGAATGAATGCATGTATAATTAAGTTGTTCACAAGTAAACCCTCATTGCTTTTGTTAACCCAATAATAACACAGGTGTCCAGAAAACTCTCCCTCATAAAAAATATCTATTAGAACTTTTCACGAGCCAAGGTTTGTTTAGTGCATCAGTTTGGATTCGATCGCCGACTTCAATTCACCTACGGTTTTAAATCCAAAAGCTTCCTGTTGAGTGAATTCGATATCAAATTCAATTTCGAGAGAGGTGATCAGGTTGATATGAGAGAATGAATCCCATCCTACCACGTCGCTTGCAGTCATCTCGTCAAAAATTTCTATGGTAGGGTTGTCAAAAACCTCACGAAAAACATTGTTCATCCGTGATACGATATCGTTTGCTTCCATCTCATTCCTCCATCGTGGAGAGATCCCCCACATCTTGACCCAGATATTGTTTCTTCAACACCCGTCTCATCACTTTTCCACTTTTTGTTTTGGGAATTTTATCAGTGAACACGATTTCTTTGGGCGAAGCCAGGGAAGCCACCTTTTTCGACACATACAGCTTGATATCCATGTCCAGTTTTCTCAGCGATTGTGCTTGCTGATCGTGGACCACAAACGCTACCACCTTTTCATACAGAAGCTCATCGGGCAGCCCAACCACGGCACAATCCAACACGTGAGGCACTTCCATAACAGCCGACTCGATTTCAAAGGGGCTCACCAGGTGACCGGCAGTATTAATAACATCATCACTTCGTCCGATGTACCAATAATAGCCATCCTCATCCCGGTAAGCGATATCGCCAGAGCTGTAGAAATTGCCCAGGAATTTGTTCTGATAAACCAGGGGATTGCCTACATATTCCCTGAACATCGTATTCCACGGCTTGCGGATGCAAAGCAGCCCTTGAACGTTCTCCGGCAAGGGATGATCTTCGCTTTCCAGTATGGCAGCCTCCAAATAAGGAAGCGGCTTGCCCATCGAACCGGGTCTGACCTCCAGCCCAGGACGGTTGGCAATCATGATACTGCCGGTCTCGGTCTGGAACCAGGTGTCGTAAATTTCACAATGAAAGACCTTGCGCCCCCACAATACCAGGTTGGGGTCCAGGGGCTCACCAACCGTATAGACCCTCTTCAGAGAGCTCAGGTCATACTGTTGGTAAAACGCCTCCGGTTGTTGAGCCATCATGCGAAACACAGTCGGCGCGGTGTACAAGATGTTGATTTTCTGCCGTTCAATGATGAGCATCCACAAATCAGGGTCATAATTCGCATCCAGTTGGATCTGTGTTAATCCGGAAGCCCAGGGCGCGATAATGCCGTAGGTTGTACCGGTCACCCAACCCGGGTCGGCTGTGCACCAAAACAGGTCATCCGGATTGGCTTGCATAACATCTTCAAAGCTGCGCAGATGATCAATAATCCCAGCATGACAGTGCTGGACAGCTTTGGGTTTCCCGGTAGAACCAGAGGTGAAGTGGAAATGGGAGTATTGCTCAGGATCGGTAGCGGAAGTACTAAACTGAGTTGAAGAATGAATCAATTGATCATGGATACCAACAAACTGTTCCTCAGTTTGGTTTTCGTCAACCAGCAGCACCCGAAAGGATGCGTCCAATTTCTGCAATACCTTGACGAGGCGAAAGTTCATTTTGGAGGTCGAAATGATCGCTTTAGTCTCGGTATCTTTAACACGCTCAACAATGGAATCCTCGCCAATGCTGTTGAAGAGGATGCAGCTGTTCAATCCCAGCTTCAATCCCCCCAGGAAAAAGGCGTACATCTCTATAGTTTTGGAGAGCAGCAGCATGATCCGGTCGCCCCTCTGGAATCCCAGTGAAGAGAGCAGGTTGGCAGCCTGGTTGCTCAAGGCTGTCAGTTTCGCATAGCTGATTTCAACCAGGTTTTCATCCTTGTCAATCAACTTAAGCGCTGTTTTTGAGCCAAGTCCCCGCTCCACTTGCCAATCAGTGCAGAGGTAGCCAATGTTATTATTTGGAAAAGGTGGGTTTGTCATAGTGTCCTGCCATCAATGGTATGTTAAATTGCTGCGCATCTATTCAACTACGATATCAACGCGCTCTTTCTCGCCAAAAAACTGGTAACCTTCCTTGATCATTTGATACTCCAGGTAGGTAGAGTCAACATCATTCACGCGGAAGTTATAGAGTACGAAGGTGTATTCCTGTCCAGGATCGACTTTGACGCCTCCTGGTAAGTTAATGCGATAACCAAAATCCTTACCATCCTGGAAAATACAGAGACGGACCTGTTCGTCTTCCGACCAGGCTTGATCGCTGCTATTCCTGACCACGATGTTAACGTTGTAAGACTCTCCCCGTTCCACCGTGGTGGGTGTATCGTGGGATATGATTTCAGCAGAGAGATTGGTAATAGATAATTGTGACAATGCCCAAACTGCGGGAAATCCTTGACCCATTAGCATGACTACATCGGGTTCGATGACAGTTAGTAAACCATTTACTTGATCTAAATCTAAATAATGAATAAAAACTAATTCCGAAAAACTTTCTGCTACGTTATTGAGTAAGAATTGCCAAACGTATGAATCGCCTACAAGGATTGCCCTGGGTAAGCTGGCATCTGAGTTCTTGTAGTATCGGTAGCTCTTCCAGGTATCTTTAGAGGTGTAATTGATCCTTTCAAAGAATCCGGTATCTTCCACAGCAGTCCGGGTAAAGTCTGGCTCATAGTGAAGATCTATTTCTTTAGAAGAAAAGCCCCATTCGGTTTTTAATTCTCTCTCAACTTGTGTAATCGTAAAATTTTCTTCAGTCAGAATCCTGAGATCTGGAATCTGCTGTTTTGCAGCCTTCATTAATGCGGAATAGCCAATGAAAGCCCCATACTGATTCCAGTGACCAATATCGTAAGCACGAGAATATGTGGGGAAAACAGATTTGCTCACCACCAATTCGTTAAATGGTGAGCCATAAGAAAAGCCATCTGCATTTTTCAATGCTTCATCAATAACTTCTGCAGCAGAGGATTTATTCAGCAACTTCAAGGAGGTGGGTAATTCCTCAGGATATACATTGAATTTTGACGGAAACATGGCAACCACCAGGGAAATGTCTGAATCTTCTAATTCATCAGCAATTCTTTCAAAACTATCTTTAATGCTCTTTGTTACAACATCATCAGGAACAAAAGAATTGACTATGTATGGAATTTCAGGGTCCGGGGCGTAAAAAAGCCAACCATTGGGGCCTTTGATAACCCTATATCCAAAAAAACCCAGTTCCCCAAAGAAACGAAAATTGATTGTTTTAGATAATCGAATTAACTTTTGTCTGCCACCAAGGTTGTCATTAAGCCAGGTTTCAAATCCAGATTTAAATTCCTTGGAAAAATTGTTAGTTTCATCAAAGAAAGGTGGAAATTTTGCCAGATAGCGGTTTTCGTATGGAGAAAGAGCTCCGCCAACTTTATCCGACTCAAGAACCGGCAAGATCAGTACCGCTAAGAAAGCGATGACAATGAGCACCTTGGATGTTGTAGATTTCATTCGCTTACCGCTAAAACTTAAAATAGATGAATGAACTGTAAGTGGAAGACATAACCATCATAATTGAAAAACCAAGCAAAATCAAAAAAACAATCAGTCTGAGCGGGTCATTCAGCCTGGAACCGGACATTTTTTCGAAATATTTCGGTAACCATTGCTTCCATGGAATGCAAGCCAGCACTGCCAGCATCAGGATAAACGCGACTTTAGCGTTAAGATACCAGCCAAGGGTCAAGCCGGTTTCAAGTGGTTTCACCAACCCAAACATCACACCCAGGTATTTCAACCCATACCCGAGATCCGGCGACCGGAATAATACCCAGCCAATCAGCACAATCAACATGGTCACAAGATAGCGGACGGCTGCCGGAGCCTTGGCTTTTACTTTTTTGGCTCGCAAGAACGCCTCCAGGCTGGAGAACAATCCGTGCCAAAGACCCCAGGCAATGAATTGCCAGCCAGCGCCATGCCAGAAGCCGGTTAAAAAGAAAACGATCAGCGTGTTGGATTCTGTGCGAAAGACCTTTTGTTTCCTGCGTTTGAACTCCAGCGGATAGAAAACATAATCGCGGAACCAGCTGCTCAGGGTGATGTGCCAGCGCCGCCAAAAATCGGAAATATTGAGAGCAAGGTAGGGAAAGTTGAAGTTCTCTGGCAGGTCAAACCCCAACATTTGCCCCAGACCAATTGCCATATCGGTGTAACCCGAGAAGTCAAAGAAAATTTGCATGGCGTACCCGAAAGCACCCAGCCAAGCAATAGAGACCCCATTGGCGTTTGCCGGATTTGCGAAAATCAGGTCTACCATCGCTCCCAGTTGGTCTGCAATGATCACTTTTTTAGCCAGACCAACCGTAAAGCGGTACACCCCTCTCGAAAGTTTATCAAGGTCCAGTTTGGTTGCTGCAAGCTGTGTTGCGAAATCACCTGCCCTTGTAATTGGACCCTGCAAGAGCTTTGGGAAGAAACTCATGTAGAGCACGAAATCAGCGAGGTTCTTTTGGGGAGCGATCTTGTTGTAGTAAATATCGTACTGATATGAGATAGCGCTAAACACAAAAAAGGAAACTCCTAACAAGACAGGCAGGTCGATTTTTGGCAATTCAACCCCGGTGACGCCAGACAGAGAGCTCGTCATAAAGGGGAGGTACTTGAAAGCGAGCAAAAAGGCTACGTTGGTCAAAACCACAAGCCATATTGAGATCTTCTTGACCAGTGTATCCTTGCTCCTCGTCTTCCCCAACAGCAAGCCAAAACTGTAGTTGATCAGAACGAAGACAACGAAAATTACCAGCGCTTCTTTACTAGTCCAGGTAAAAAATGCCAGCGAGGCAAGAATTAAAAAATATTTTCGAAAATCAGGTCGAACTAAATAAGCCCCCAACAGACATAAGGGTAAAAAAATAAATAGAAAAATTTGTGATGAAAAAACCATAGCGATTTCACATTATAATCGAAAAGAAGGGTGTGTTTTGCCGAGTAATTTCGGTACCTTGATCCTGGAGAATCAATTTTTCAAGGGTGTTCCTATGATAAAATTTACAAGGTACTAAATGGACTAAGGTGTATTTCAGTGAATAAGACAATTCTTGTTACAGGCGCAAACGGCTATATCGGTCAAAAAGTAGTCAATCAATTACTGAATCTGGGGGTAAATGTTCTGGCTGCTGATTTAGTCGTTGATGGAATTGACCCACGCGCCGATCGTCTGCAGGCAAACCTCTTCGATAATCCTGAGAAAGTCATCACCAGGGTCGATCAAATTGATGCCTGCTTGCATTTAGCATGGCGGAATGGCTTCAACCATTTTGCCGATAGCCATATCGACGATCTGCCCGGTCATTTTCACTTCATTTCTAGCCTTCTGGATGCCGGATTGAAGCATATCGCCGTTCAAGGCACGATGCATGAAATTGGGTATTGGGAAGGGAAAATCGACGAAAACACCCCAACCAACCCCATTAGTTATTATGGCATCGCTAAAAATGCTCTGCGCCAGGCAACTTCCTTGCTGGCAAAGAAAAATGGAGCAACTTTTCAATGGCTGCGAGCCTACTATATTCTCGGCGACGACAAACGTAACCATTCCATCTTCACCAAGATTCTTGAAGCTGAAGAACGAGGGGATGCCACCTTCCCAGTCACTACCGGAAAAAACGCCTTCGACTTTATTGATGTTGACGAGCTTGCCTTCCAGATCGCGCTCGTAGTCACTCAGTCGGATGTGAACGGTATTATCAACACCTGTACCGGGAAAGCCACCACGCTTCGCGATAAGGTGGAAGAATTTATCGCAACCAGGCACCTGAACATCAAACCTCAATTTGGTGTTTTCCCGGATAGACCCTACGATTCTCCAATAGTGTATGGGGATAACTCAAAAATTCAAAAGATCATCGGTGCTGCCGGGCATAATCAGTCATGAAACTGGACAAAACCAAGCCAATTCGACGAATTGCTATTTTCTTTCTCTACGATAAAGATGGTATCGTAGACGATTACATCCCTTATCTATTGCGCGACCTGGTCAAGAACCTGGAACAACTGGTTTTTGTCAGTAACGGACCACTGACCGCAGAAAGCAAAGCAAAACTCGCTGAGTTTTCCCCTGTGATCCTTGAACGTGAAAACACAGGACTGGATGTTTGGGCGTACAAGGAAGCCATGCTGTCAGTTGGATGGGAAAAACTGGCAGAATATGACGAAGTGGTTCTGCTCAACTACACCCTCATGGGTCCGGTGCATCCGTTCAAAGAAGCCTTCGACGAGATGGCGAATCGTAACGTGCATTTTTGGGGTCTCACCCGCCATTATGGTCTTCCTTTTGACCCGTGGAAATCGTGCAAATACGGTTATGTGCCAATGCACATCCAATCCAGTTTCATGGTATTTCGCTCAGATTTTATTCAGTCAAAGGCTTTTCAGCATTACTGGGAAACTGTTCCGCTTGTCCGAACCTATGCAGAATCGATTGGCTGGCATGAAGCCATCTTTACAGAAGATTTCACCCGTATGGGTTTTAAATCGGATGTCTACGTTAATACAGACGACCTGAAAGATTATCACGAATATCCCATGATGCTTTACCCAAGGGAATTGGTGGAGCACCGCGCATGTCCTGTTTTCAAGCGCAAGGTTTTCTACAATATTTACAATGAATATATCGAAGTGAGCCCTGGTCAGGCCGCCCGCGATTTGTACCAATTCCTGGAACAAAAAACAGATTATGACATGAACTTGATCTGGGATGTGTTGCTCAGAACAGCCCACATGGCAGATATCAAGGAACGGATGCAGCTCAACTATATCCTTCCGGATGAAATCCGCCTTCCAGATGAAAAACCCGATCTGAAAGCCGCTCTCTTTCTTCACATCTATTATCCTGATCAAATTGAATGGTGCTTGCGATACGCAAAAAACACACCGGAAGACATGGATATCTTTATTTCGACAGATGGTGAAGACAAGAAAAAAGCGATCGAGACCGTCTTCTACGCCCTGTCTGACCGCAACGTAAAAGTCGTCTTGATTGAAAACCGTGGTCGCGACGTTAGCGCCTTGTTGGTCGGTTTCAGACCATACATCATGGACTATGATGTGGTCTGTTCTGCCCATGATAAAAAGACCAACTACTTCAATCCATTCATCATCGGCGAATCCTTCGCGTACCACTGTTTCGAAAACGTCTTGGGTTCAAAGGAATATGTGCTGAATGTCCTGAAAACTTTCAAGGACAACCCCAGGCTCGGTCTTCTGACTCCGCCCACTCCAAATTTCGGTCCGTGGGCTAGTTTGCCTGGGAATGAATGGTTGATCAATTACGATGCCACTAAGAGGTATGCCCGCGAGCTGGGAATCACGGTTCCAATGTCCAACTCCGCGGCGCCCATCGCCCCGCTTGGCACAATTTTTTGGTTCAGAACGAAAGCCCTGGCTCTGCTTTTTGATCAAAATTACGCTTATGAGGATTTTCCGGTCGAACCAACCCGCGTTACTGACGGTACGATAATGCACTCGCTCGAACGGATCTACCCCTTTGCGGCACAACAGGCTGGATTCTACTCAGCCTGGGTGATGACCTTGAGCTATTGCCAATTGGAAATTACAAATTATCACAAGATCACCAAGGACTATCACGTCGCTTTCGCGGGCAAAATTGGTTTCGAAGGCCGGGAATATTACTTAAGCCTGATCAACAAGGGTGATGCGCTCAACAAGGAAGTGTTACTCGAAAGCGCATTAAAAGCGAAAGCCAAAAAGTTGATCTTGAAAATTGCTGGTCCTCGCGGTTTGAATAAAGCCGCAAGTGTTTGGAGAAAGATTAAGTGATGAGCAATTACGAGCCCTTGGTCAGCATTGTTATGTCCAACTATAACGGTGAGCTTCTGATCAAGCAAACTATTGAAAGCGTGCTTACCCAGACATACCAGAACTGGGAATTCATCATCTTCGAGGATTGCTCAACAGATAAATCTCGCGAGATCATCCGATCCTTCAAGGATCCCAGGATAAAACCTTTCTTTGCTGACACGCATGAGCACATGGTTTATGGCTTCAACTATGGAATAACGCATTCCACGGGAGAATTGATAGCGCGAATTGACAGTGACGACACCTGGGAACCAGCAAAACTGCAGAAGCAAGTTGATTTCTTCCGGGATCACCCTGATTACGGCGCCTGTTTCACGCTGGTGAACTTTGTTGACGAAAATGGTAAGATATTGACCGAAAAAGACACAGAGCGGGTGCTGTGGTGGGACATCCGGAACAAAACGCAGGCGGAATGGTTAAGATACTTTTACTTCTATGGCTGCGGCGTTTCCCACCCAACTGCCATGTTTCCTCGCAAGGTTGTCGAAAAAGTGGGTCTTTACAACCTGGTTTACGTCCAGGTCCAGGATTATGAACTGTGGATAAGGATCGTCAAGCAGTATCCGATCCATATTCTCCAGGAAAAGTTAACCAATTACCGCTGGTTTACAACGGGAGCAAACGCAAGTGCCCCATCCGAAAAAGGAATCCGACGATCAAATTTTGAATTCTCTCAGATTTTTTGTTCTTTTTTTGATGATATTCCAGACAATCTATTCGTTGAAGCTTTCGGAGCTGATTTTACGCACAAAGGCACAACCGACCCGGATGAACTGATCGTTGAACGCATGCTTCTAAAATTTAAACCAGTATTCTGTGGTTCCGCTCCACAACTTGGCGGAGCTCAAATGTTCCTGCGTTTGCTGCAAGACGAGAAGATGCGCATAGTTTTGCGTGACAAGTATAAACTTACGCAGATGGCTTTCTACGAAATCTCCGCCAAACCAATCCTTTTTGAAGAAACGGTAACAAAAACCTCTTCCTCACCGCAACCGGTTGTTACACCAATTAAAAAACGCAGATCGGGGTTCCTCAGCTGGCTGCGCCGCAGGTTTATTTAGCCTTACCGGGTCAAACGCCCTTCGCGTCGTCCAAAACAGAGGTAATGGATCAAGGGGTTGATGCCCTCTTCTTTGACGTCAGGATAGGTGTTGAGATAAAACTGGGTGTTAAACTTTTCAGAGGGGTTGCGTCCTTCTTTCCACCCAACTTTCACAAAATGACTAAGCGGGTCAATGTCCGCTATCCGCACATCCGGATAAGTGAACAAGTAGTAAACGGGGTCAAACAAACCACTTCTTCTAATTAACTGGCGATCATTCAATGTAAAACGCATTATTTCCCTCTAATCGCTTTAATGATCTTGCGCATGGGTCGGGTAATACGCCAACTTCTGCTGAGAGCATAATTGACAACTTCCAATTTCGATTCATGCCAGGCTTGATTGAGAAAACGGTTTTCGGATTCGATAGCTTGGATCTGCCTGGTATGATCGATCCATTGCACCCTGAGATCATCCACCTGGGCTCTCAGCTCTGCATTAGTCTGACCTATAGATTCAATCCTGTACACCAAGCCGGAAACCTCTTCTGACTTCTCACTTAGTTTCTGATCCCTCAGCGAAAGGTGCCAGGACAGTTCCGAAATCTTCTGGTCCTGTTTTTTAAAGAAGGTATCCAGGTGAATATTGATATCTTCCAGAGTTGGTAAATAGGAAGCAATATTGGCTTGATTTGGGGTTTTGAGTTCTGCTATCTGAGCATAAGTGTCCGGCCAGAGATGAGCGTGGTCGGATAGCAGCCAATCCCGCTTGACGGTCTCCTGGGCAGCCAAAGCCATCGCTTCCCGCAATTGGGAGTTTTCGATCAGTTGGCTGAGTTTGTCGATCCACTCATCGACCGTTGCAGCTGTGAACCCATTGATCCCCTCTTCAATCACGCTGGAATAAGGTGTCACTCTCGAATAAACTCCGGGCAGCCCTGTTGCCGAATATTCAAAGTACTTGATTGAACTCTTGCAGTGGTTGTATGGAATGTTTTCGAGTGGAGCGATAGCAATATTCGCCTTCTGAGCGAGAGCCACTCTTACATAATCAGCATAGACGAAGGTTTCACTCTGACAGTTGGTGACCGTCGCAGGAATACTTTCTTCAAACTTCAGGTTAGCCCCATAAAACATATACTCCAGGCGACCCGGATATTTCATCGCCAAAGCACGAAAGGCTGGCTTGAGCATCTCCAGGTCTGGAACATGGGTAACTGTCCCCATAAAGAAAATTCGGATCTTATCGCCAACAGGTTCCACCTGGGGAGCATTGAAGTGCCAAAGAGAGTCATCCAGGTAATTTGGCATGACAAAGATATTGCTGTTATATTTTCTGAGTTGATCAGCCAAATAGGGTGTGGTGACAGTCAGTGCCGTGGCTTGAACCATGCCAGTCAAAATCGGGATTTGAGCTTTGGCGTAATTCAGCTTCACTCTGTCCGGGTGGTGAATGGGCAGCGACAACAAATCGTCGTCCATATCCATCACAACCGGTTTGCCCAGGTTGGCAGCCTGGGACATCACAGAGAGATAGTTCGATAAGTTGTTGGGAAACTCTCGCTGAAACACCACGATATCAGATTTGCTGATTGCGTCAGTTGAAAAGACCCCATCAATCACCCCTTTGTTGATCTGCAGATTTGCGCTCGTCATGGGGTTGAACAGTCTGTAAGCTTCCAGGCTGGCTATGATTCTTTCGTAGGTATAAACTGCGGCAGTTTGTATCTTCATCAGCAACTCATTCTAAAGCCTTATGTTACTCTTCCATGGCAAGTTCCAACGCGTTTAGCCAGTGCGGGATCTTCATTTGGAAGGTGTCTTCAAATTTCGATGAGTCCAGGCAAGATCTGAGTGGTCTCTGGGCTGGGGTTGAAAACTCTGTAGTAGAAGCTGGAAAAAGTTGTTGGCCCAGCACTCTGCCTGAATTTGAATCAAGTCGTAACACTTCTTTCGCCCAATCATAGCGGCTGCAATAGCCGTTACAGGCACAATGGTAAATCCCACTAAGTTCCTTCACCCAGCTATCTGGTTGAGTTTCGATTTTCGAAACAAGACTGGCGGTGATCTCAGCCATTAATCTCGCCGGAGTTGGGCTGCTGATTTGGTCATCCACAATCCGGATAATGTCCTGTGTGCGAGCCCATTCCAACACTTTTGCCACAAAGCCGCTGCGTTTTGAATAAATCCAGGTCGAACGTAAGATGAGGTAGGCACACCCGGAAACAGCGATTAGCTGTTCCCCTTCCAGCTTGGTCTGACCGTAAATATTTATCGGATTGGGTTGGTCAGTCTCCACATACGGGCTGAACTTAGTGCCGTCGAAGACGTAATCGGTGGAGTAATGGATCAATGTCGCATCGATCTTTTTGGCTTCTTCTGCCAACACGCCCGGACCAATGGCGTTGATCGCTCTGGCTTTTTCCTGTTCACTTTCAGCTTTATCTACATTAGTATAAGCAGCAGCATTGATGATGATGTCGGGTTTGATACTCCGGACAAGTTCACGCAAGCCGTCACTGTCAGAAAGATCCACATCCGGGTAATCCAATGCGACCACTTCACCCAACGGCGCGCAGGTGCGCAGCAATTCCCACCCAAGTTGACCAATCGTCCCAATTTGCAGAATTTTTTTCATTTCTTTTGTTCACTCAAAAATCTTAGCAAATACTGTCCATACTCATTGCTTGCCAGTGGTTCGGTGCATTTGAGCAGGGTTTCTTCGTCAATATAACCCATCCGGTAGGCAATTTCTTCCACGCATGAGATCATCATGCCCTGCCGGTCTTNNGCGTGCCGGCATCCAGCCATGCCACGCCCCGACCCAAGACCTTGACAGCTAGTTCGCCATCACCCAGGTATCGTTTGTTGATATCCGTGATTTCGATCTCACCCCGAGGGGAAGGTTCCAGCTCTTCGGCATAGCGAACTACACGGTTGTCGTAAAAGTAAATTCCTGGTACAGCGTAATTGGAGCGCGCTTTGAGCGGTTTTTCTTCGAGGCTGATGGCTTTTCCATTGTCATCAAACTCCACCACGCCGTAACGCTCAGGATCCTTGACAGGGTAGGCAAACACAACTGCGCCGCTTTCCTGTTCTGCAGCGCTGCGCAGAACCTGCGGCAGTCCGTGCCCAAAAAAGATATTGTCGCCCAAAATCAGGCAGACTTTGTCGTCACCAATAAATTCTTTTCCAACCAAAAAGGCATCAGCCAGCCCACGCGGAACAGCCTGGGTAGCGTACTGGAAACTCATTCCCAGCTTGCTTCCGTCACCCAACAAACGCCGATACTGCTCACTGTCTTCGGGGGTCGTGATAACCAAAATTTCCCTTATGCCCGCCAGCATCAGCATGGAGAGCGGATAGTAGATCATAGGTTTGTCGTAAACTGGCAGTAATTGCTTGCTGATTGCCATGGTCAACGGATAAAGCCTGGTGCCTTTGCCGCCTGCAAGGATGATACCTTTCATCTCTATGCCTTTCTACCCGAATAGTTCTTCTTGAGCCAGTTATCGTAATCTGATTGTTTTGTTATTGCCTCGACCCATTCAGGGTTGTCTAAATACCATTTTACCGTGTCTACCAGACCCTGACGTAAGTCATGGCTGGGCTTCCAGCCCAGTTCTTGCTCGATTTTGGCAATGTTAATGTCATAACGGCGGTCATGCCCAGGTCGATCAGCCACATAGCTGATCAATTGGTTATGTGGGGCAAAGGCTGAATTTGGCTGTAATTCGTCGAGAATATCGCAGATAGTATTGACGATTTCAATGTTAGGGGGTTGATTATCACCACCCACGCAATAGGTTTCACCAATCTGACCGTTTTTAACGATCCGTAAAATCGCCTCACAATGATCGTCCACGTAGAGCCAGTCCCGGATCTGCATACCATCGCCATAAACCGGTAAAGGTCTGCCATTAAGCGCGTTCAAGATCATCAGCGGGATCAGTTTTTCAGGGAATTGTCGCGGACCGTAATTGTTGGAACAGTTGCTGATGCTGATGGGCAGACCAAATGTAATGTTATAGGCGCGAACAAAATGGTCACTGGATGCTTTGGCAGCAGCGTACGGCGAACGGGGCGAGTAGGGAGTGTTCTCTTCGAAAGGCGGTTCTTCACGCGTAAGCGTGCCAAACACTTCGTCGGTAGAGACGTGATGGAAGCGGGTCTCTTCAAGTGGAATAATTTTGTCCACCAACCAGGCACGCCGGGCTGCTTCGAGCAGAGTATAGGTACCAACCATGTTGGTTTCTACGAAAACACCGGGGCTATGAATCGAGCGGTCCACGTGTGTTTCAGCAGCAAAATTGATTACCGTATCGATCTTGTGCTCAGCAAAAAGCTGGTCCAGTAACTTGCGATCGGTGATGTTCCCGTGAATAAAGGTGTGTTGTTCAGGGTTAGGAAGGTCTTTGAGGTTTTCCAGGCTGCCGGCATAGGTCAGCGCGTCCAGATTGATAATTTTTATATCAGGGTTTTGCTGTAGCAAGTAGTGAATAAAGTTGGAGCCGATGAAGCCCGCCCCTCCGGTGACCAGCAAGTTTTTCATATTCACTCCTCCATCAGTCTATCTGGCGACCAGCCAGCGGGAAAAATCTCAGCCTCAGCTAACGATGGTGCTTCGGCATCTTTATTCGAAAGGGTGGGCTGAATGTTGTCTACCAATGGCCAATCGATTCCGATTGCCGGGTCATTCCAGAGGATGCTGCGCTCCCACTCCGGAGCGTAATAATCCGTAGCTTTATAAAGGAATTCTGCCCATTCACTCATCACGTAATAGCCATGGGCAAAACCAGGCGGCACCCAGAGCTGATGCC
>DOEX01000143.1 GCA_003532515.1 Anaerolineaceae bacterium
GATCGATAGGCTTCCAGAACGTGTAGATCGTCAGCTTCTCCGCTTGACTGGTTTGCCGCTCTTTCCAGGATTATCGTCTCATTCAGATTCTCCCAGATGCTGAAGGCTTCAGTCTTCTGTCCGCTTGCATAAAGTACTTCAGCATAGGTGCCCTGAACAGCCCGGTCTTGATAGGACAGTAAGGGTAAGAGAATATCCTGAGCACCCCGATACTCTCCCTCTTTGATTGTCTGACGGGCAAGGAGAACTGCGGAATGAGGCGTTTTTGGCGGGAGTGAAGCCTGGTTGAGTTGGTCAGGAGCAGACAAAAGACGGTTGACCTGGTTGAGTGACCAGAGGTTATGCTGGATGGCGACCAAGACTCCGTTCGGCTGAAAAGCACTCCAAACCAGAAATAGAACCAGAATAACCAACAGCGAGATTTTAATTTTCATTTTCTTATCGTTGATATTTTCTCGTCAATTCACTAGCAATGTGTTTTGAAATTATCAGCGGTTAGAGGAAGAATAAATCGAACTCAAATTGAATAATTTTTCACGAGAGAAGATTAAATTGAACCTAAATTGAACTTAAAATTGTTAAGTCCAAACCTAAATTATTATCTGAACATAACACTTCTAAAGAAGTGTTATGTTCCATTTTTCTTGTTTATTGGATATTCTTTTAAGAAATCTTAGCGGTACTCAGCCCTGTTTACTGAGACAGCAGGTTTTGGTGGATCCAGTCCACAACAGTCTGATCCCACCGATACACAAAACTCGAGCCAAAATTCGAAGGAATATACTCAAAATCTTTCAGAAGCATTTCTTCGGGGATTTGGGTGGAATTGTAATTATCCAAGTCAAAGTTCTGAAGGAAACAAACTCCAAGTGTGGAAATTTGCTCGATCGAAAGATCAGACAGGAAGGCACCGTAGAATTCAGAGACCAGGTCCGGGAATTTGACAATATTTTCTGGTTGCAGGAATTTCTCAATGATGGCTTTCATGATCAAAGACTGATTGCCAACCCGGAAATCATCTGAATAATTGGTACGGATGCGCATAAGATCAAGCGCGCGTTCGCCATCCAGGGTCTGAATGCCAGAGGGGAAAAAGCCAAGACTCGGATCCGGATCGTAAACAGATTCGGGGAGGTCAACTTCAACCCCACCAATGCCATCAATGAAGTTTACGACAGCATTAAAGTTGACAACTGCATAGTGATCAGGTGTGACGCCAAAGTTATATTGAATGACTTGCGCCAGCGAATTCGCACCGCTGCCCGACTCAGTTGAACCAGTCCAACCAGGTGAGCCCAAAAGGTAGCCCTGATTGATTTTGATCGGGTTTTCTTCTTTGAAGAGACCATCCGGAGCGTTCACTACCATATCCCGGGGAAGGGCGACCATATTGATCGTCATTGTGGTGAAGTCCACTCTTGCCAAACGGATCACATCCGCAAGACCATACAAATAGTCGTTACCGCGATAATCGATGCCTGCCAGCAAAAAGGTCCAAGAAGCGGCATCACCGCAAACAGGTGCTGGGGTAGCGGTCGCTGTTGCCTCCGGGAGTGTCGGGGTCAATGTCGGCTCTTCTGTCGCCATTTCAGTCGCAGTGGGAATGGCGTCAGTTGAAACACTGGGTAGAACCAGGGGATCAGAAATGGGTTTTTGCAAGAATGGTTTTAACCAGGTGAACCAAGCGGAGACCAGGATGAGAACCAAACCCAAGGCTACCAGAGCAATAATCTGCCATTTGGTATTTTTCCGACGGTTAGCAGAAGGCGCTTGCTCGTTCAGGTCCGTTTGGATAGGTTGTGTATCGTTCATTTTATTCTTCATGTCCTTAAAAACTGCCTTCTCAGGCAGCTACTAGGTAAACTAAACAATAATTTTACCATGTATCATGGTTCGCAGTTTCGCAGGGTTGATCATTGGATCAAACCCAGCGATCTCTGAACAAATTCCACAACCTCTGCATGGGGAATCAATACTTGCGCTCCTGTTTCGGTAGTGTAAGGATGGAATAAGTTGTCTGGAATCGGTGAAATCATGATGTCTTGATTCGTGATGATCCTGGAAAGACAATAGAAACTATACATGTCAGTTAAACCGAGGTTGGTTTGGGTAGTCTTGTCTTTCATCAGTGCAGTTAGAATTTCATAAACCATCTTAGGGGAGATACCTGCGCGGATTTTGTCCAGGATTGCTCTTAGAATTATGGTCTGGCGGTCGATGCGTTGGATATCAGTATCGAAGGCCCGAATACGCATAAACACAACCGCAGTTTCGCCATCCATCTCGTAAGTTCCGGGTGGAAAGTTGTACCAATAATCCTGTGCCCTCTCTTCTACGACAACTGTCACTCCTCCGATCGCGTCAATGTATTTGCCGATCTCATCATAGTAAAGCACAAACTGATCATCCACTTCGACGCCAAAGTTGTAGGTGAGGTTACTTGCCACCGAAGCAGCTCCGGTTCCATTTCCAAAAAAGTATTCACCGTAACCAAAGGTGGCATTAATACGTCCATAATCGATATCGTAGGGTTCAAAACCAACGATGGGTACATAAAAATCACGGGGGACCGAAGTCATACGAACGGTTGCATTCTGGAAATCGACTCTTATCAGCCGGATGCCATCCGCCTGGGCGTGCTTATCAATGCCCAACACCATCAGTGTCATCGTATCGGTTCTACCGCAATTCCCCTTTTCGTCGGTACCGGCACCTGGTGTTGTTGTTGTCTCGGGAATTTCTTGGGTGGCTTGCAATGCTGCCGGAGTAAACTCCACGGCGGCCTCACCAGAGTCTTCGGGGAGAATATCTGTGGCAGGATTCACGGGTGTTGGTGAAACCTGGCTGCCAAACTCAGTCTCAACTGGCACCAGTACCTGCTGGGGAATGTTGCAGGCTGAGACAGTCAGGATGAGGGCTATGCTAAGAATCGAGACGAGGAAACCAGGTCTGCGAGCATTTTTTATTTTCTTTTTCATCAGGTCTTGACTCCTTTTTGGCTCCATCTACGCCTCCGCCCCTCCGACAAGCTTGTTGTCAGTTCAGGGAAAGTTGTTCAGTTTTCCTGCAAATTCGTACTAAAAAACCCGTTTTTTCACTATATCTGCATCAATCTGTACTCGGACCGTCCGCCCTTTCAGGAGGGAGAGCAATACTGCCACACGGTCTTCTCCATTAATGCATTGTTCAAAACGAGCTTCTATTCCTTGAAAAATCGGATCATCAACCCAGACTCTGTCCCCCGGACGCAAATGTTCAGGGCTAAGAGCAAGTCGATTTTGCTCCCGTTCTACCTGGCGTTTGATGACTTCAATCATACTATCCGGTACTGAAGCCGGAATGCCGTCAAAGTTGACAAGCCCGCCTACACCTCTTAGCAGCCCGATCTTTTTCGCATAAAGGTCGCCAAGCTCCCCTCTAACGAACATATATCCTGGGAAAAAGGGCTTTTGTCTGTTTGAGCGCGGGTTGTGACTGGATTGACATCGAGCCGTGGAAAATAGGTTTCAATTTTTCGATCTGTCAAATGAAAAAAACAATATGCTCAAAATTAGGCTTGCTGCGAAGCGCATACCATAAAGCCTGATTTGTGATTGTCTCTTCTTCGATTTTATTTTGCATACCTATCTTAACCTTCCCCTCTCATAAGGGCAATTTGACAACCCAGAATATCTACTCCAACCTGTCAATATTATACAATCAAATTCCACGCTGGCTGTTTTCTAAAAATTCTCGCCAATACTCTACTGTTATAATATATTTTTAAGAATGAGGTAAAAATGAAAAGAGAAGTCAACCTGGCTTTAGGTGGAGGTGGCGTCAGAGGAGTGGCACACCTTGGTGTGGTTCAATGTTTGTTGGATCATGACTATAAAATTAACGGTATCTCGGGCACAAGCGCTGGAGGTCTTTTTGGGGCAACCATTGCTGCGGGTAATACACCACGCGATGTTGCGGCTGCTGTTGATAAATTTTTCAATGAATCCAGTTTCCGATCAGGCATCAGCATCAGCACAGCATCTTTTTCTCTGATAGGCACAAATGGGATGATCAAAGCCCTGGAACCGTTTTTACAGGGTAAGAAGATGGAGGATCTCCAGATTCCTTTTGTGGCTACTGCTGTCAGCTTGAAAAACGGACAAGAGATTATTATTAAAGATGGAGATGTGATGCAAGCTGTGCTCGCAACCATCGCAATACCCGGCTTCTTCCCCAGCCAGGGTGACCAGGTGTTGGTGGATGGTGGGATTCTCGACCCGGTTCCCATCGATTCAGCCCGCGAATTCGACACCAGTTTGCCTATCGTTGCAGTCTTGCTACATAAACGACCTCAGGATTTCAGCCTTGACAATATCAAAGTACCTTTTGAAGATAGCCTGATCGAGCCCTTGGCTAAGACGATCTCAAAAACCCGGATCGGTGAACTAATGCGTCACCTGACCGCTACGGTGGACGTGGTAAGCTCCAAATTAAGTGAGCTGCGGATTGAAAAATCGAAACCAGATGTTCTGGTTGAACCGGTTGTGGGGCATATCGGTTTGCTTCAGAAAATTGAAGCCCAACCCTTGTTTGACGAGGGTTACCGCGCTATGGAAGAAAACCTGGAAAACCTGGAAAAAGCCTATTCACTTGTGAATTCATTCAGACGGATCACAAAATATGCTCACTCGCAGGACTAAGAAAACTTTATCCGCGGCGTAAAACCGCGATGAGGGTCAGGAACAAACCGAATCCAGCCAAAACCACGATAACATAGCCGATGGGGATGCCACCGGTTGTTGTTCCACCCTCTACGGAAGGATAAGTTGGAATTTGCAAGGCAGGTGGTTCGGTGTAGGTCGGCAGCCTGCTTGGTATGGCAGTGACGATGAATTGGGCAGCCAGGGTTGGGTCAATAGTCTTGGTAATCGATGGCGTTTCAGTGGGTGGCGGTTGCAGCATTGGCAAGGAACCACCAAAAACTTCCACACGGTTCAAAACGATCCATCCACGGTTATCAGGTGCACCAGCGTAATCGATCATGACATAATCGCCATAATAGCCGTAAGCTTTGGCTTCCTGACCAACCAAAAAAATGCCCACTCTTGTGGAAGTGGAATTGGGGAAACTACGAACATTCAACGGATTTTCCGGGTCTCCAACTGCGCGAACGTACAAACCACGCGGTGAACTGGTCACAGTTGTAGATAGGGTCGGAAACTGAGCCCAAACCGAACGGTTCAGGTTCGGTAACAGGCTCATAAAGAGCAAGATAATCAGGGCAATCATGCCTGCTGCAAATCTTATGGTTTTCTTGTTAACCTTATTCATCTCCAGACCTTTAATCATTCCGATTATAATCTAAACCAGTACGCCTGTTAGAATGGAACATATGACCACACGCATCTATCACGGAAACCTTGACCCCCGGCAAATCGCCAACAATTTGAGTGCTGTTTTTCACCATGGAAATTTTCAGGTTCAGCAAATCGGCGACAAGGACAACCTCGCTGTACAAATTGCCACCCGACAAAACCGAAGCTCTGGCGGACGAACTGCCATGACCGCCAATATCTCAAGAGTCGCCGATGGAATAAGCATCACCCTCGGTCAACAAAATTGGCTGGGGTTGGCTGCCAGCCTGGGTTTTTCTGCATTGAGTGCTGTTCGAAACCCGCTTTCCTTGATTAACCGCCTGGATGATATTGCCCAGGATGTCGAATCATTGACTCTTGAAGACCAAATTTGGGAGGTCATCGATCGAACTGCTCGCGAACGCGGCACAGGTCAAGCTCTATCTGCCCGTTTAAGTCGAACCATTTGCCCTTATTGCCTTACAGCTAATGAAATCGCGGCGGGTCGCTGTATTGCCTGCGGGGCACCTCTTGGTGAAGTTCAACCACTTACTTGTTCAAATTGTGGTTTCGTTGTCCAAAAAGATGAAGACATCTGCCCAAATTGCAAGAAACGTTTGAAATAACAATCTTTATTTCACAATTTATATCTTATTTAACCTGAGGTAATTATGATCAAAATTATTGCTGACACTACTTGTAGTATCCCTGTAGAAAAGCTGAAAGCACTGGGGGTTGACTTTGTACCTCAAATTATTACCTTTGGCGATGTATCCTATCGCGATGACTACGAGTTGAGCACAAGCGCTTTCCTGGAAAAACTTAGTGTCGCAAAGAACCTTCCAGGTACGGCAGCCCCACCTCCTGCGCTTTACAACCCCATCTATGAACGGATTCTAAATGATGGCGATATTGCATTGGTTCTCGCTCCATCAACAAAATTGAGCGGAACATTTCGTTCAGCCACGGTCGCTGCTGATGAATACAATAGCGATCGGATTCATATCATTGATACAAAAACTATTGCCGGCAACCTGGGTACTATCGTATTGAAAGCCAAAGTGTGGGCAGATCAAGGAATTAGTATCAGTGAGCTGATCGAACGCATCGAGGATTTGTCAGCTCGAGATCAAACTTATTTCCTGGTTCCTACTATGGAGTATCTGCACAAGGGTGGCAGAATCGGTGGGGCAGCAAAACTGATCGGGACCTTGTTGCAGATCGTGCCGATCCTGACACTTCGCGATGGGGGCATCGAAGTTTACGATAAAGTGCGCTCTTTAAAGCAAGCCACCAGCAACCTGGTGGAGTTAAACACGTCTATTTGTGAAAATAATCCGGAGGCTTACTTGACAATTGGTCAAGGGGATTCCCAGGTGCTACTTGATAAGATTTCAAATCAACTTCAAGATCGCCTTGAGTTAGCTGAGATTCCTTCCTATATTGCCCCACCTTCGATCATCGTTCACGCCGGTCCAGGTTTGGTAGCAACGAGCTGTTTTTCCAGACCGAGTTGATCACACAGGTCTTGTGATGTACGCAGCCGGTTAAGGTGAGTGTGGTCAGACCGGGCAAGCGCTTTGAACCCAGGTCTCCATCTTTTACCCCTTCTGGTAAATCAACTTTGTGGCTGAGCAAGCGTTCGATTTTTTTACCCCC
>DOEX01000121.1 GCA_003532515.1 Anaerolineaceae bacterium
TAGAGTTGTAAGTTCCACAGTCTTCAAAAAAAACACCACCCACCCCCTATTCCCCTCCTGCCGCTACGCTGGAGGGGGCTGGTGAGGTGAGTGTGTTCCCGCTGAAGTTTTATCGCTGTAAACTCAAGAATCAATGGAGCTCGACAGTTATAAGAACGTTTATGTTCCGTCGCGTAGGAGATTAAGATAAGACTCATACGAAAAAACTTGGTTTCTGCTTTGCCCGGAAGTTTCCTTCAGGATACCTAATGCTGTTAGCCTTTGTACCGCAAAAAGAACTGTGTTATAAGCCAGGTTTAGCGCCTTAGCAGTCCTGTTGATTTCCATGATTGGGTTAGCTTCAAGATATTCAAACACTTTCTTGGTTGAAATCGATGCTCTTCCCAAATTGTTGATTAACGACATATTTCGGTCGTGAAGATCAGAAAGTTTTTTTGTGACATCTACTGCATCTCTGGCTGATTCAAGGATTGCCAGCAAGAAAAACTTTACCCATTGCTCATAATTGCCATTCCTTCGAACCTCAGATAATCTATCATAGTATTCGACCCTGTTCTTCTTAAGAAAGTATGAGACGTAGAGGGCAGGCGTAGTAAGTACTGTTTGATCCATCAGGTACAACAAAATCAGTAATCGTCCAATTCTTCCATTTCCATCAAGGAATGGATGAATCGTTTCAAATTGGTAATGAATCAAAGCTGCACGAATGAGGACATCCATATCATCTTCTGTATGCATGTAATTCTCCAGGTCAGCAATTGCGGTTAACATATCCTTGGGGTTAGGTGGAATAAACCTGGCTGTTTTCAAAGTACTTCCTTGTCCACCAATCCAATTTTGCGAATTGCGAAATTCTCCAGGTGCCCATTCTTGTCCCCGAATTCCTTGCATTAATACTGCATGGGTTTCTTTTATTAATCTATTGCTAAGAGGAAGATCCTTCATTCTATTGATTGCATACTCTGTAGCCTTAATGTAGTTCAGAACCTCAGCAACATCCCGGTTTACATTTTCTTCAATTGCCGGATCGAGGATGTCATCGAGAGTCGCCTGGGTGCCTTCAATTTGCGATGACATCAGAGCTTCTTTTCTAACATACATCGCAACAAAGACATTAATATTGGGTATAAATCTGGAGATGGACTCAAGGATCGTCAGTTCTTTACTTCCTTCAACCAGCAATTTGAGCATATCACCATCCACGTCTATTGCTGGGATTGGAGGCAATTGCGTGGGAACGAAGGATCTGTATTCGGCATCTCCTCCAAGGTTACTTCGTAGTTTTCCTGCTCTGGTTGCAACCATATTTGCCCTTCCATCTTGAAATTAGAATTTGATTTTACCTTCCTTATTTCATTTTGTCTACTTATCTTGCTATAATATCACTATTTTTATTTTCTTATTGCAAATTATTCTCTTATCTTGCAATATAAACTGGTTTTAGACAATCTTATTTCAAGTTTAGTTTGTGATTTTTGAGATTGGACAGAATGAAGCGTACTGATCTCCTACTTTACAGTTATTTAATCATCTCAACATTTCTCAAAAAAAACTACTATAATACTGCATTGTGTAAAAAAATAACTCCCTGGAGATGCTGTAACAAAATGAAAAGTTTTCGTGTCGCCGTATTGGCAAATCTAAAAGAAAACGCGCCTGTATTCGAAGGCATGGGCAAGGATCAGTGGGATGATCTCGATTCTGAGTCGACCGTCATCTCCCTGGTAAATGCCATCCGTGAAGGCGGGCATCAGGCTGAATTTTTGGAAGCTGATGACAGCATCATCGACACTGTGCGTGACTACAAACCCGATATCTGCTTCAATATTGCAGAAAGCCACTTTGGTGATTCGCGTGAGGCGCAAATCCCAGCAATCCTGGAGAAAATGCAAATCCCCTACACAGGCTCCAAGGTCCTGACCCTGGCGCTGACCCTGGACAAACCTATGACAAAACGCATTTTGGCTTGGCACAATCTGCCTACACCCGAGTTTCAGAGTTTTGAACGCGAGGATGAGCAATTGGAAGAAGGGATGGAGTTCCCGCTCTTTATTAAACCGAGCCGTGAAGGAACGGGCATGGGCATCAGCTATGAATCCATCTTGCACAACGAAACCGAGTTGCGCACACAGCTTCGATACATTTTGAGAAAATACAAACAAAGTGCTTTAGTGGAACGCTATATTGAAGGGCGTGAAGTAACCGTCGGTTTGGTTGGGAACCTGATCGGTCCGGTCGCCCGACGTATCCCAAAAGACGAGAACGCCCACCGCATCCAGGCTGGGCTACAATTTTTACCCCCCATGGAAGTTAACCTGGAGCCCTGGATCGAATCGGGCAAGGTGTACGGAAATGACCTCAAAACAGCCCACGCTGCTGATCTTGAATACCTTTGCCCAGCACCCCTTGACGAAGATCAGGTGGATGAGTTGAACTGGCTGGCAGCGGCTGTTTTCCGTGTTACTGGCGCACTGGACGTTTCGCGCATCGATTTTCGCCTGGACGTTCATGACAATTTCAAGCCCTACATCCTGGAGATCAACCCGCTTCCAGGCTTGATGCCCAAACTTTCGGATATCGTTATCGAAGCCGAAGCAGACGGGATTGGTCATACAGAACTTGTGAATATGATCCTCAATACCGCTCTGCAGCGTTACGGTTTGATTTAATCAGACTATGAATGTTATGATCCGACTTTTTACCATGGCAGACTACCCTGCCTTGTTTGCTTTATGGAACAGCTTGACGGGGTTTAACCAGGGTCTACGCAGTATCGATGACAGCGAAGCCGGTATTGCAAAATTCCTGCAACGTAATCCGAACACATGTTTTGTCGCTGAAGAGGACGGAAAAATTGTTGGTGGAATCCTGGCTGGTCATGATGGCAGGCGGGGCTATATTTACCACGCAATCGTTCATCCGGACTTTCAGAAAAAAGGCATCGGGAAGCTTCTGGCTGACAGTGCCTGCAAGGCATTGAAAGCTGAGGGCATCACCAAGGCTGGCATGCTGGTTTTTGGGACCAACGAGCAGGGTAACGCCTTTTGGGAGAGCCAGGGTTGGCAAACCCGCCCAGACCTTGTTTATCGCAATAAAACACTCGACAAAAACAATACTTGAAATGGCAACTACTCTGCGCGCAGCACACATGGTAAATATTCCCCAACTCGTCAGAGCGCGGTTGGACTTCTTACATGCCCTCGGATATACCATTCAGCCTGAAGACGAACCCCAGGCTGCCCAACAGATCAATGCCTTCCTTAGTGACCATCTTGAACGCGACATTTTTGCCTGGATTGCTTTGGAAGACCAGACGCTTGCTGCAGCCGGATTTTTACAGGTGATCGAAGTGATGTGGCAACCAATGGCTCCCAAGGGTCGTCATGGACGAATCATCAACATCCTCACCTTACCGGAATATCGTCACCAGGGGCTTGCGCGTGCGATCATGTTGGAATTGATCCGTAAGGCGCGGGAGCTGAACCTGGCATACCTTGATCTGGATGCCAGCCCGGAAGGTCAGCCACTTTATGAAAGTTTGGGTTTTGAATTGACCCATGCGCACCACCCTCCCATGAGATTAGTATTGTAACCTCGCGGTTAACAAAAAGATCCTGCCAGGCAAGTTTGTCTTTCGCTTTTTGGCAAGTTAAATGCAACCTTCTTCGTAATCCGAACGCTTGTTACGAATGGAGGTTTTATGTCATTTGCAGAAGTTAAAGCATTTCAGGTATTGCCTGAAAAGTTTGAGACTTTCGAAGAATTAGTAGTGGAGATGACCAAAGCTCAGAAATCCAGCCTGGGTTGCGTCTCGATCCGCTATCTGAAGCGTTTTTATACCTATGATGATGGCATTCAAGACCTTCCCCGACCACTCAAGAAGATCGTAGGGGCTGTCAGATACTACTCTTTCTGGGAATTCGATAGCATGGAAAATTACCACGTTGCGACACAGGAGTATTTTGCACGATTTGAGAAGCCTCTGCGAAAACTGCTAAGAGCACCTTTTGACATCTATTGTGGAGAAACCCTCGGAGGAGAATGATGGCTGACTTGGCTTTTTGTGGTTTGAATTGTGAGGAATGTCCCGTCTTTCAGGCAACCCAAAACAGGGATGAGGTACATAAACGTTGGCTGGCAGCTGAATATTCCAGTGAAGAGCTGTGCTTTTCCATTAAGGATATGACTTGTTATGGCTGCCACAGCCAGCAGCGGTTGGAGTCACGGATGTGCCAGGGTTGTCTTGTCCGTTCCTGTGCATTGACCCGCTCAATCGAGAACTGTGGTCATTGCCCTGATTATCCCTGTTTGTTGATCGAACGTTTTGTTTCCACAGAGACCGACGCTCGTACAGCGCTGGAGTTGGAAAGAGCGCGAATAAGTATCAGTGCATAAGTCGAATTGATGCAACAGAGCGGATGGACCAANNGATCTGCGGTCACCACCACTGGATCGGCGATCTCCACCGGAGGAACGGTCGCCACCATAGCGACGGTCGCCACCAGAGGATCGATCTCCACCGGAACGGCGGTCACCACCAGAGTGCCCACCACCACGACTGCCACTGCCGGAGGACTTACTTCGGTTGGCGTTGTCGTGTTCGCGGGCTTCTTCAGCAGTCCAGCCTTCAAGCAAAGCCTTGCGAGAGAGCCTGATCTTGCCTTCAGGAGAAACATCGATGACCATGACGGTCAACTCATCGCCGACATTTACAACGTCTTCGACCTTCTCAACACGTTCTGATGCCAGTTGTGAAACATGCACCAGACCGTCCAAGCCAGGTAGAATTTCTATGAAAGCACCAAAATCGGCTACGCGCACACATTTTCCCGTGTAGATTTTGCCAATTTCTGCGGTTTCAGTCAAGGATAAGATGCGATCGCGGGCTTCTTCAAAGCCAACACCACTGGTCGAAGCAATGAAAACGGTTCCGTCGTCAGAGATGTCGATCTTGGTATTGGTTTCTTCCTGCAGGGCGCGGATATTCTTGCCACCGGGTCCGATGATAGCGCCGATTTTGTCAATCGGAACTTTGATCGATTCGATGCGAGGAACATGGGGTTTAAGGGTTGGGTTAGGTGCAGAGATTGTCTCGAGCATCTGGTCCAAGATATAGAACCTACCTGATTTGGCACGGTCTAAAGCTTCTGCCATGATTTCTGGAGTGATCCCACCGATTTTGATGTCCATCTGCAGGGCGGTAATNNTGAAGTCCATATCACCGAGGTGATCTTCAGTGCCCAGGATATCAGTCAGGATAACGTATCTGTCACCTTCTTTGATCAGACCCATGGCAACGCCAGAAACAGGGTTGGTGATCGGCACACCAGCATCCATCAATGCCAAAGTGGAGCCACAAACGGAACCCATTGAGGAAGATCCGTTGGAAGCCATCACCTCNNCGTTCCGCCAGGGCACCATGACCAATTTCGCGTCTTGACTGACCACCGAGGCGTTTTGTCTCTCCGGTGGAGTAGGGCGGGAAGTTGTAATGATGCATGTAGCGCTTGGAGTCCATGCCGTTGAGGTTATCCAGTTCCTGGGCTTCCTTGGGGGTACCAAGGGTTGCCAGGGTGAGTACCTGGGTTTCACCGCGGGTGAACAGACCGGAACCATGGGCACGAGGTGCGATATCAACTTCGCAGCTGATTTCGCGCACTTCATAAACCTTGCGGTTGTCGGGGCGTTTGCCTTGATTCAGGATGCGTTCGCGGATGATTGCTTTTTCAGCTTCGTCATAAGCCGCACCAAAAGCTGCAACAGCTTCAGCGGTTGGTTCTTCACCAGCCTGCTCAAGGATGTATGCTTCTTTGATATCAGCGATACCGCCATACATATTGTCTTTGCTGTATTCCTGGTCAAGCAGGGCTTCCAGACGAGAGCGAACAGCTTCTTTTGCCTGGGCAATCAGGTTGCTGTCTTTTTCTGCAAGTTTGACAACTTTCTTGGGTTTGCCAATCTCAGCAGCCATTTGTAGTTGGGTTTCAATAATCGGCTGGATAGATTGGTGCGCCAATTGCAGTGCTTCAGCCATCAGAACTTCGGTCACTTCATTGGCACCGGCTTCGACCATTAGCAGGGCATCTTTTGTGCCTGCCACACGTAAATCGAGTGTAGAGACTTCCATTTGCTGAATAGTGGGGTTGACCACCAATTCGCCATCTACAAAACCGATGCGAACGGCGCCAACCGGACCGCCAAAGGGGATGTCCGAGATCATCAAGGCAGCGGAAGCGGCATTGATGGCGAGCATGTCCAATGGGTTTTCGGTGTCAGCGGAAAGTGACATTAATACGACCTGCACTTCATTGCGCATCCCTTCGGGGAAGAGCGGGCGCAGAGGGCGGTCTGTGATGCGAGCCACGAGTGTGGCATCAGTGGAGGGGCGTCCCTCACGGCGGAAGAACGATCCGGGGATCTTGCCGCCGGCGTACATTCTTTCTTCATAGTCCACGGTCAGTGGGAAAAAGTCGGTGCCTTCGCGCACACCGCCCATGGTGGCAGCGGCGAACATCATGCTGTCGCCCTGTCGGAGGATTACTGATCCGCCAGCTAAACGGGCAATCCTGCCGGTTTCAAAACTGACTTCTTTGTTTCCCAACTGTGTGGAAAAATACTTTGCTTCA
>DOEX01000279.1 GCA_003532515.1 Anaerolineaceae bacterium
TAAAATCGAGACCATTCTTGTAGTTTATTTATGGTATCATTCGAACCGCCATGAACAATAAAATTACCATTATCGAAGGGCCAACCCCCGAATTCCAGACTCTATCAGATCCCAGCTTCAACGATGGTTCCCTGAATTGGGTCAATGGGATTTTGGAAGGTCCTTATCTTTACGACACCGCCTTTACTAATCTGCGCACTTTTGATGCGCTTAAATTACTTGATCGCTGCCAGGCTGCCTGGGCAGATAAGCAAACGATGTACCTTGAATATAAAGACCGCATCGGTCTGAAACAAGAAGATCCAATCATTGCCGCCCGCGCAGTTAAGGTGGAAGAGGGAGACATGTTGCTTTTATGGGTGCGTCAAGAGATCTCTGACACTGAAGAAGAAAACGAAGATTTCGACGAGAACGACAACTTCGACGAGAACGACGACCTCCCGTTTTAGAAACCAACGACAATAATAGTTTTTTAAGTACGGAACGGTCAGTGCCCGTTCCTTTTTTGATCGTTTAAGGCGGACCGAGCACGCTATTTTTAACCGCAGGTCTCTTTCTTCTCTCATCGCGGACGAAAGGGGAGCGTGGCAATCTTCCTTTTGTCACAACTTCAACTTGCCCTCTAACAGCCTCCTTTTTCCTCATATCCTTCGGTAACGCAAAAACCACCTTACGGTGGTTTTTTATGCCCCAGGAGGGAATCGAACCCCCAGTCTAGGCGTTAGGAGTGCCTCGCTCTATCCATTGAGCCACTGGGGCGGGTCTGAGATTATACCATTCCTATGGCAGGTAATCCCAGGGATTGACAGGCATGTTGGCATAACGGATCTCGAAATGCAAGTGAGGTCCCGTTGAATTGCCAGTCGTTCCAGCCAGACCAATAACGCTGCCTTGGAAGACGTTTTCTCCGCAGCTCACGTGGACTTTATCGAGGTGTTCATAGAGCGTAGTATAGCCATTTCCATGGTCAATCACCACAAAGTTGCCGTAACCACCGTTCATCCATCCTGCATATACCACCGTGCCGCTATCGGCCGCAAACAATTGCGAACCTGATCCTGCCCCGATGTCTATACCGTTATGTCCTGGACCAAAATTGTTACCGGTCAGGTAGTGCACTGCAGATGGCCAGATGAAGAAACCATTACCATACATGCCAACAGAATCCAACAAACAGGCTCCCGGTCCGTCCCACCCGCTGATCAGCCGTCCTTCAGCATCCCGGGTAACGGCAGCATAACTGATTGGAACCAGTTCGCGTCTGCCACCTGGAACCATCACCTTGGTACCTGGTTCAATTTGTGGATTCGACAGGTCAAGATTATTGCCAATGAAGAGCACAATATCCTGGATTGTTGCCCCGTAACGCGAAGCCACGGAACTCAACGAATCCTTGCTGCGCCAGGTGTGATAAATGCCATTTACAGGAGGGATTGCTATCACCTGTCCAACCATCAGGTTGTCAGATTTATCTTGCAAGACATCGTAATTGGCGAAGAGGATCGATTCGATCTCGACGTTATAAGTCTGAGCAAGAGCCCAGATAGAATCACCGCTGACAACGGTGTGGTAGATCATTTCCAACCTTGTATTTGCTTGCCCTTCTGTATATAGATTCTGATCTCTGGTTAATTCTTCACCAGAATAGTTCTCTACGAAGGCAGGCAGGTTGGCTGGAACTTCGACATCATTGTAATCGACAGTAGCAACTGCCTGAGGACGCCTATAAAGCTCCATCGATTTAGCAATCCTTGGCTGCCATAACAGCATGGTTAACAAGCCCAGGCTAAGCATAATAGCGATAACCCAACTGGCAACCGTAATCACCAACTCATGGTTGGATTTTTTTGTCTCTTCGTTTTGTTCAGACATTGATTAATCCTCTGACAAATATATACTACATATCTGCCAGAGTTTCCAGAAATTCCACATTCGTCCTGGTTTTTTCCATTCTTTGCAGGATGGCTTCCGTTGCTACAGCCGTATCCATTCCAGCACCTTGAGGCGGATTGGAAACCATTTGCAGGTACATTCGCCGCATCAACCAAACCCGTTGAAGGGTTTCAGGGCTTTGCAAAAGGTCTTCACGACGAGTAGATGATTTTTCGATATCGATCGCAGGAAAAATGCGTCGCTCCTGTAATCGGCGGGAAAGGATCATTTCCATATTGCCGGTGCCCTTGAATTCTTCATAGACTACATCGTCCAACCTCGAACCTGTGTCAACCAAAGCGGTCGCAACGATTGTCAGGCTGCCGCCGTCTTCCAGGTTTCGAGCTGCACCAAAGAAACGTTTGGGTGGGTAGAGCGCAGAGGGGTCCATACCGCCGCTTAAGGTACGACCAGAGGGATTTACAACCATGTTATAAGCACGTGCCAACCGGGTTAGGGAATCCATCAGGATAACTACATTAAGCCCGTTTTCGACCAGTCTTTTCGCCCTTTCGAGCGAGACCTCTGCCATGCGTACATGTGCCTGCACAGGCTCATCAAAAGTGCTGGCAATCACTTCTGCATCAACCGAGCGGTCCATATCAGTGACTTCTTCTGGGCGTTCACCGATCAGGGACATAATCTGGCGGACCTCAGGGTGGTTAGCGCTGATGGCATTGGCAATATCTTTAAGAATGGTTGTTTTCCCGGCTTTCGGAGGCGAGACGATCATCGCACGTTGTCCACCACCAATCGGAGCGACCAGGTTGATCATGCGAGTTGCAAGGTTCATCGGATCATACTCAAGATTGAGTATTTCATTGGGAAAAATGGGAGTGAGGACTTCAAATCTTGGTCTTTTGCGGGCTTCATCAGGAGTGAGTCCGTTTACGGATTCAACCTTGAGCAAGCCATGATGTCTTTCAGATTCGCGTGGAGGTCTGACATGCCCAATAACCAGGTCACCTGAGCGCAATTCGTAACGGCGTAATTGGGCCTGTGAAACATAAACGTCATCGGGACCAATGCGATAATTGCTGCGCAAAAAGCCGATGCCTTCATTCATAATTTCGAGGACACCGCCGCTCATTTCAAGCCCTTCGGCTTCTGCCAGGTTCTGGGCGATTTTTACGACCAAACCGTCTCTCTTCAGCCGTTTTACATTTTCAATATTAAGGTCTTTGCCAATTTTTTGGAGCTGTTTCGTGGTTTGTTTTTCGAGTTCAATAATTTCCATAAGTCAATCTCTTTCTATACCCGTTTTGGAACACCCAACCCTTTTCCCCAGCCTTAGGCATGTGTAACACGATCTTGATGACGTAAATTCGTTCATGTTAATAAAAGGTGACAGATTGAATGGGGATACCCCAGAAGGATAACTATTATTTATCGGTGATGAATAAATTATAACATTTTTTACTGAGTGTGCAAGCGCAAAAACAACTAAGTTATACAATCTTTTTACTGGCTCACAGGAAAATTGGGTTTATTGAAGCCAACAGAGAGTCATAATGACTCTCTGTTGGCTCGTTGCTTGAAAAATTCCTATCTGGTAAGGAATGGTAGGTAAATAGCCTTATCCAGCACCGGAACGACTTTATAGAGGTTGAAGTCGAGCGTGCCGACGTCATTCTTGATCGTTGCTACCCGGTTTTGGAACAAGATCATAGGCAAGTTTCACCGATTCTGAAAAAATTCCCTGAAAAAATCTCTTGGAAAAAACGTGCATGAAAGAAACCTCTAGTGAGTTTCTCATCAAACTTACATATTACACAAGCTGTTGAAAATCAATCTTATTTTGCGGTTTTCGGATGATTTTGAGCTCAACATTGTCAGTTTAGTCTGGTTTTCATCGGTAAAAAAGGATCATTGATAGGTCTATTCAAAAAATAGAGGCTGGATTTCTCAAACCAGCCTCTATCTCTGTTTCTACCTGATCAAAGCAATATCAGGAGATGGTTGTTACGATTGTTAAGCCTGTCTTACCTCATGATGAGAGGCAGATACAGGTTCTTCAAGGCTTCAAGAATTGTCACTGTCGCAACAGCGCCTTCCTCTACCGTGCCAGGTTTGTCGTTATCATGCATGGCAACGTTGGTCAGAAGACCAGCCGGAGCGCCCTCATCCACGGTCACCTGGAAGGTGATCACGTGGGCTTCGGCAGGGACATATTTCCAGTCAAAGCAGATGGCAGAGCCATCTTCGATTGACAGTGCGGGATCGTTATAGCTGATCAGGTTGCCTGCTGTTCCATCGGCATTCTCGAGACCAATGGTAGCTGTTGCGTCAGCAAGCAGGTCAGGATGAATGTTGTCGAAGGCGTAAACGATTTCGTAAGCGCCAGGTGCATTATCCGGCTGCAGGAAGTACCCTACTTCCACATCCAATGTCACAGCAGTATCACCATCGTATAAGTAAAGGTCGTCGTACTCTATCGTCGCAAAAGAGGTACCGTCGCCCACCATGGTGACACCCTTGTTTGTGGCTGCGTCGTACTGGATCACAAAATCATCCCAGAACATAGCCAGAATATTATTGGGGTCTAACGGATCGGGTAGCTCTTGGTTGTTGTAATCAATATCGTTCATGGCAAATCCAGCGTAACCATCATCGGTGAATTCCATGCCAATGTAGTCCACACCATAATAGTTGAAAGGCGCATAAGTCGAGAAGGTGCCGTACCACTTGGAATCTCCAGAAATCGATGCTGAAGTCGAGAAGCCTAAGCTGGTTGTTTTCCAATCCAGGTAAGCATCGGTCGGGTCGCCATCAGGCATGATTGCCAGGGTACAGGCAGCATCCTCGGCGCTGGTTGTGCTCAGATATTTCCAAGCGCCAGCAGCAACTGTGCCTGCCCAGGAAATGGTATTGGTCCCGGCATCATAAGCAGCGCCTGTTACTGAATCGGGCACGTAAGTTACGCCTTCAGGCAGGGCATCCTCAATGGTAAAGAGTGTATCGGTATCTTCGAAATTGGTTACCTCGATGGTGTAGGTGATCACATCGCCAACCCCAGCTTCAGTAACATCAGCGGTCTTCACCACGTCATCCGCCAGGCGGACGATATCCAGATCAGTCGAGCCAATCCACAATTCGCAGTCGGTATCAGCACAGGTTTCGAAGTAACCATACATGCGATCGCCCTCGGAGGTATCTTCATTCCAGGCAATATCCATGCTGAAGGGTACCCCAGCAGGGTTGGTGGCAGGCACGATCACATCGTAATTACCCACCTCAGGAGACAAAGGAACGATGGCGCTTGCCAGGGTGACCGTGTCACCAACCGCGCCATTCCAGTTTTGGACAACAATGAAGTAGGTATCAACAGCAGGCCAGTAAATCCAGTCCTTAGGCGCATTCAGATATTCCAGGACGGCACCGGTTGCACTACTGGCAACCAGGTAGTCAGCTGAAGAAAGCATGCCATCACCGTTCTGGTCATAATACAGGAACATGTCCAGATCAAGTGAGGTTGACTCTGTAATTTCAGCCACAAGCCGAATTGAATAGGCAGGCACGTCAAACTTCTTCACGAACACCTGGCTTATATCATCCACCGGATCAGAGTTGGTTGGGTCTGGATCCAAGGTGAAGGTTTCCAAATCCGCGACAACCAGACCAGATTCGTAGGTGTTGCCATCCGTGATTTCCACGGCAACCAGGTCACTGACTGTTTCAAGGGCAGCATCGCGATGCGTTTCAAAGCGCAGGAAGGATGGAATGTTGCTGGAAGTGGGCAGAACTGCCAACGGGATATGGACATCGGCGATCGGTGCACCTGTGCCAACAATTCCTGTCACGAGCACATCATCTACCTGCCACCACCAATCCCAATCTGGGGCTACGTAATGGAAACGGAGTGTCACTGTGGTTTGTCCCGCGTAAGCGGAAAGATCAACTATTTCGGTCCGAGGTCCTCGGAAATCAGCACTGTCATAGTGGAAAACATTCGTCCAAGTGGTTCCGCCATCAAGGCTAACGTCCACATACCCGTCATCGACGTTGCCGTAGTCATTGAAATCGGACTTAAACTGAAGGCTGACGCCATCAAACCCGCTGAAATCCAAAGAGGGGGAGATCATCCAGGTGTCCATTGCATCACCACAGTAATCAGAATTTGCATCTGCGGCTAGCCCTGTTCCACCTGTAAGGTTGCTTGATTCTGTATCTGTGCTACTTAACCACGTATCACAAGAATCAGGCTCAGCGTCTATTGTCCAACCAGCGGGTGGCCAAACTTCGAAACCCTCTGATAGTAATTCTGTGCTGTCTCCAAGATGTACATCATCGGTCAGGAATTCAATGGAACCGAAAAGCCATTCATCGCTTGGGAACGCAGAGACATCTGCTGTGAAGGTGATTACCTGCTCAGCCCCGGGGTTAATAGTAAATGTTGCAGGAGCAACCGTTACCCATTCGGGTGTGACAACAGTGTAGGAAGCAGAAGCATTTGCCACACTGGTGAAGGTACGCGTCCAGGTGCATTCACCGACGCACTTGCTGCTATACAAGCTGGCAAGGTTCAAGCTTGAAGGTGTGCCGTCCAATGTAGGATCAGCTGCCTCAAAGTTTTCAATTGTCTCGTCCATTACCAA
>DOEX01000178.1 GCA_003532515.1 Anaerolineaceae bacterium
CGATCAAGGGCGAAGATGATAAGACTTACTACAAGAACCTGCATGCCGCCTTGGATCACAAACCCCACATCGTGATGGATGATGGCGCCGACCTGGTTGGCACGATCCATAAAGATCGCCGCGATTTGATTCCAAACATCCTTGGTGGAACAGAAGAAACCACCACTGGTGTGGTGCGCTTACGCGCGATGGCGATGGATAAGGTTTTAGAGTTCCCCATGATGGCGGTCAACGATGCTATGACCAAGCATTTCTTTGACAATCGTTATGGCACCGGGCAATCAACCATCGATGGAGTCATTCGTGCGACTAACGTACTCTTGGCTGGCAAGAATTTTGTTGTGGCTGGTTACGGCTGGTGCGGTCGCGGTCTGGCTATGCGTGCTCGCGGAATGGGTTCCAATGTGATTGTTACTGAAGTTGACCCCATGGTAGCTCTTGAAGCTGTAATGGACGGATTCAGGGTCATGCCGATGATGGAAGCCGCTTCAATTGGCGACATCTTCGTTACTGTGACTGGCGACCTGAATGTGATCGATAAACATCATTTTGAAGTAATGAAGGATGGTGCATTGATTGGAAACTCCGGGCATTTCAATGTTGAGATCAATATCCCTGCATTGGAAGAGATGGCTGTTAACAAAAACCGCGTACGCCCGTTTGTGGACGCTTACGAAATGGCTGATGGGCGCATGATCAACATCCTNNATGGACATGAGCTTTGCCAACCAGGCTCTGAGCGCAGAATATTTCCTGAAACATCGCGATAGCCTTGAGAAAAAGGTCTACAACGTTCCAGAGGAAATCGACCGCGAGATCGCGCGCTTGAAATTGTTGTCAATGGGAATTGACATAGACGTTCTGACCGAGGAACAGGTGAAATACCTGGGTTCCTGGGAAGAAGGAACCTAAACCGATCTTAGTTGAATTGAAAACCCCTCAGTGTAAGATGTGAGGGGTTTTTTGCTTATTGGAATTTAAAACAAAAAGCCGACTAAGGTCGGCTTTGGTGATGATTATTATTCTTGGTCGTCGGTGTTCTCTTCATCTGCACTGGGATCAAAGCTCTGCTGCAGTTGGTTAGTCTCTGCCAAACCTCGAACAGTCTCTTCAATTACTAGCCTGAGATCCGGATTTTGGCTGAGGTAGTTTTTAGAAGCTTCCCGCCCTTGCCCAAGCCGTTGGTCTTTGTAAGAGTAGAAAGAGCCGCGTTTGTCGATGACTTCGAGATTGGTTGCCAGGTCAAGGATATCACCTGACTTGGAGATGCCTTCGTTGTACATAATGTCAAATTCAGCAGTGCGGAAAGGTGCGGAGACCTTGTTTTTAACGACCCGGACGCGTACACGGTTGCCAACGATCTCAGCGCCGACTTTGATCGACTGTACACGGCGCACATCCAAGCGAACTGAAGCATAGAACTTGAGTGCGTTTCCACCTGTTGTGGTCTCTGGATTGCCGTACATAGAGCCGATTTTTTGACGCAGTTGATTGGTGAAGATGACTGCAGTTTTGGTCTGGCTAATGGCGCCAGACAGCTTGCGCATAGCCTGGGACATTAAACGAGCCTGTGTACCCATAGTGGCGTCGCCCATGTCACCTTCAATTTCAGAACGGGGAACTAGTGCTGCGACTGAATCAACCACTACCAGGTCTACCGCACCAGATCGTACCAGAGTCTCTGCGATTTCCAGTGCCTGCTCGCCAGTATCGGGTTGAGAAATGAGTAGTTCATCAACTTTGACACCGCATCGAGCGGCATACGTAGGGTCAAGAGCATGCTCCATATCAATGAAAGCTGCAGTTCCGCCCTGTGCCTGGCATTCAGCCACAATGTGCTGACAGATGGTGGTCTTGCCGGAAGATTCTGGACCAAAGATTTCGGTAATACGAGCCTTGGGTATTCCGCCCACACCCAGGGCTACATCCAGCGACAGGGAACCAGTCGGGATCGAAGCAACCTGCATGTGGGTGGCTTCACCCAGTCGCATAATGGAGCCTTCTCCGTATTTTTTTACAATATCGTGCAAAGCACGATCCAGGACGGCTTTTTTTGCTTCTTCAAGGTTTGGGTCAGAAGCATTCAGTGGGGTAGTTGTTTTTTTCTTGGTTGCCATGGTCACTCCGGTTAATAGTTGCTTTCAATTAAATATAGCACAATTGTTCGATGAGTCAAGAGCTGTATTAGTTAATAATACGGCGGGCCTCAAGGTAGAAACGCTTATCTTTGGCATGTCCTATCGAAAAAGTTTTTCTGGGCAAAGAGCCATCCAGGATAACCGATTTGAAGAAATTGTCTTTTTTGATGGGAGGAACAAAGAAGCCGACATTTCCAGGCTGCTGGCTTAGCTTATCCAGCACATCATCGCCGTGGACATAGTCTATTTCAGCGTCTGAATTTTTCTTGATATACCCATCGAGAAACTCCTGGATACTGCCTACAGACAGATTGCTTTTGGGGGCAGTCAGTTCAATGACACGGTATTCCCCATTCGTAATCATTCCAAAGCGTTGTTTCCCTGCTGAAGTCGTTAAAACCAATTCTTTCATAGTATTGAAATCACGGACAGTCAGGATTTCATAATTTGGTTCAAAATATTTGGTGACTAAATAAGCAAACCCGTCGCCAACATTAAACATTACACGGTGGATCGGTTCGAATTTGAGAGAAGGATCATGTAAATTGACCAATTCAACCAGAGCATAACGGGCAGGATGGTCCATACCTACAGTTGGTTTAAGTTCTTCCCAAATGCTCTTGGCTGTCGCCAACGAGTGGTTTCCGTCTCCAACGGCAAAAAGAAGGGGATGACTTTGATCAACTTTGCCATAACGTGCCTGATAATTCATGGGGTCAAGCAGACCAGCGAGGTGGTCAATAACTGCATCCAAGGTCTCAGGATCTTTGACGAAATGACCGGTAACATGACCACTGCCTTCCATAAGATCGAAATCGTAAGCAAGAGGTAGAACATCTTTTTGTTCAAGGATCGGGGCAAGGACGGAGAAATCTGGATCATCATACAACACAAGGATATGAGGAAGCTCCAGGGGAGCACCTCGGCGTACCTGCATGCGTGGTGGCAGCCGGTCCAGGATTGTGCCTTCGGTCGCACGAATTAAGGACTGAGAACCTTTGTTGAAATCGTATGTTTCAAGATCCAACGCGACAATCAATCCAGTCTGGGTCGCCTCACCAACGCTTCTTTCAACCAACACGAAGCCATTATGAGATTCGAGCAGACCAGAATCGAGATACTCATGCATTTTTGCTTGCGAAAATTGAATTCTTTCGCTCTTATCGGGTCTGGTCAACCAGGCTTCAGGCAGGATCAGATGGTAGGTCGATGGAGCGTCACCAACCGTCGCAGCGACACGCTCCCAGTATTCCGGTTCTGATGTGAACTGATCGCAGGCAATTACCGCCCATTTGTGAAGGTCAACATCTTGACTCGGCAGAAGTATTTCCGGAACCTGGATTCCAAATTTTTCAGCATTTGTCATGGGAAAGTCCTTTTTTAGGTGAGTTTCCCTAATTGTAACAGAGCAAACTGAAAGACTGGCTTACTTTTTCTCCGGCAGGTAAACCAAACCAACGGTGCCTGGTCCGGTGTGATTGCCGATGACCGGGCTGATCTCGCTTACAAGCTCGTTCTTGATTTTAAAATGTTGGCGGGCAGTTGTGACTATTTCTTCGCTTAACTTCGGCGAATTTGTAGAGAGCACGCCAAGGTATTCGACGCGTCCTTGTTTGCCAAGATCTGCTTCTGCAATCTCAAAAACACGTTTGATCGCTTTTGAGAAAGTGCGTACTTTTTCCTGAGGGACGATAGCTCCATTTTGAAGTTTGAGAATGGGCTTTAAGTTCAGGGCTGTACCCAGGAAGCGGGATGCAGCTCCAATACGTCCACCTCTGTGGAGGAACTCGAGTGTATCAACTACAAACAGGGTTTGGATACGTTCCGAGATGTCTGTTGCCAGGTTTTTACATTCCAACAAGGTTGCGCCTTTGAGAGCCGCATCAGAGGTCATCATTGCCATGATTGCTAAAGGCAGCGAAGTTTGAAGTGAATTCAAAATAATTATCCGGTCTTTTGGAAAATCTTCGGCGCCTTGAATTGCCGAGTCAAAAGTGCTTGAGAGTTTTGATGATATTACCATGGTCAGAATGTCATAGCCTTGATCCAACAATTGTTTATAAACCTCAGCGAAGGCACTAGGGGAGGGTTGGGAGGTTGTCGGCATGGACTTCGATGACTTCAACCGTTCGTAAAATTGCTGAGGGGTGATGTCTATGCCGTCTAAATAGGTCTGACCATCCCAGTTAACGGAAAGAGGTACGATGGTAAGCTTTTGTTGCTCGGCAATGGACGAGGGAATGGCGGCAGTACTGTCAGTAACGATTGCGACTTTGTTCATAGTATGTATCTCCTAAGCAGATAAAACACCAATTGGTTAACAGAGTTACATATTGGTGCGTAAACAAGGGATCAAAATGTTCTGACTTTGCTGTAGAACTCATTGTACGGATGGGTCTCTATTGCCCTGAAAGGGTAAGTCCATCCGCTATGTTATCCGTGAGGGCAATTGCGGCGGGAGCAAGCCCCTGCCGTACGGAAAAACATTCTAACTCGCGTCTGTCTTCCTGAGCTTTTTTTCGCAGGACTCTTCGAGTGCGAAGGATCTTCTCGTTGGCAGACGCAGAGTCAGTCGAAGGTTAAGATCCTTCACCTCAGGATGACAAGAACCACAAAGAATGACAAGAGCCCTAAAAAATGACAAGAGCCCTAAAAAATGACAAGGTGCCCGTAAAATGACAAGGTGCCCGTAAAATGACAAGCAACTCAGGAATGAATCACTGCCACCTGGATGACATTATTGCGAACTTTCTCCTTGTTAAGGTATCATAAGAAAAAATTAAAAGAGAAGTATCTATGTTCGAGAGTTTATCTGAAAAACTTACCGCTGTATTTGACAACCTGAAGCGGCGGGGAAAACTTAGTGAAGATGATGTTGACCTCGCCATGCGCGAGGTGAAATTAGCTTTGCTTGAAGCTGATGTTAACTATGCTGTGGTGCGCTCTTTTACCAACAGGGTGAAAGAAAGAGCAATTGGGTCTGAGGTTTCAAAAGCACTTAACCCGGCTCAAATGGTTATCAAAATAGTCAACGAAGAATTGATCAGTACGCTTGGACAGCCGGTTGATCTGAACCTGAAAGGCGAGAGACCACACGTGTTGATGCTGGTAGGTTTGCAAGGCTCAGGTAAGACAACGGCAGCAGCGAAGATTGCAAAAAAGCTGCGCGCCTCTGGGGAACGGGTCATGTTGGTTGCCGCAGACATTTATCGCCCGGCTGCTATCAAACAACTACAGACATTAGGCGAACGTATCGACGTTCCAGTTTTTACGCTGCCAGGCGCACATCCAATCCAGATTGCCAAAGAAGCCAAACAAAGTGCTCGCAATGGTAGCTATAGTGTTGTGATCATTGACACAGCGGGGCGTTCCCAACTGGACAATGAGTTAATGGAAGAACTGGTTGGTATCAACCAGGCTGTGACCGCCAATGAAATCTTGCTGGTGGTTGATTCGATGATTGGTCAGGAAGCGCTCAATGTTGCCAAGGGATTTCACAAAGAAATCCCACTCACGGGTTTGGTTTTCACCAAGATCGATGGTGACGCTCGTGGTGGTGCCGCCATCTCGATCCGGGAAGTGACTGGTATTCCCATCAAATTCTTGGGAACGGGTGAGGGGCTGGATGCCCTGGAAGTCTTTGACCCAACCCGGATTTCTAACCGCATCCTGGGAATGGGTGACATACTGGGTCTGATCGAAAAGGCAGAAGCAGCTTATACCGGCGATATCGACACCAAAGAAGCAGAAAGAATGCTCACAGGTCAGTTTACGCTTGAGGATTTCGCCAAGCAGCTGCGCCAGATGAAAAAAATGGGTCCGATTTCTCAGTTGCTGGGCATGCTGCCCGGTCAGCTGAGTGCTGTAGCGAAATCTGTAGATCCAAACGAAGCGGAAGGGCAGCTTAAAACGGTAGAAGCGATCATCAATTCCATGACTCCAGCCGAAAGGCGCGACCCCAGGTTATTGAATGCCAGCCGACGGCGTAGGATAGCCGCAGGGTCAGGAAAAGATGTGCAGGATGTCAATCGATTAATGAAACAATTTCGCGATATACAAAAGTTAATGAAGTCTTTCCAAAAAACGGGTGGTCGTGGTAATATTGGTAGGTTATTTAAGTAATTACGGATTAGAATAAGGAAATGCCCCTTCAGCATCTCTCAGCCTTAAACTGAAGCCGGATTAATTTTTTAGGAAAAGAATTTAAGGAGCAAATTGTAAGATGGTACGAATTCGCTTACGCCGTGTGGGTTCAGCCCACCAACCTCATTATCGTGTTGTGGTCGCCGATAAAGAAAGCCCCCGTGATGGTCGCTTTATCGAGATTATCGGTTTCTACAATCCCAGGACTGAACCTGGAACGATTGAACTGAATGAGGAAAGAGTATATTATTGGTTAAATGTTGGTGCACAGCCTTCAGAATCCGTTCAGAAGTTGTTTAAGGTTGTTAAACTTGATGAGCGTTTTGAGCGCTTAAAGGCTGGCGAAGACCAAAAAGCTTTGATCGAAGAAGCAAGCAAGCTTTACCAGGCTCGCGCTGCCAAGATCGTTGCAAAGTAAAAGTAGAGTTATTAAGGATACTAGCATGGCAGAAGACAACCTCCACAGTCTGTTGGAATACCTGGCGAAATCTATTGTAGATAACCCGGACGATGTGACTGTTGAGGTATTCGAAACCGGCAAATCAGTCCACCTTGACCTGCATGTGCATCCCGAAGACATTGGAAGAGTGATCGGTAAGCACGGCAGGGTTGCCAATTCTATACGAGCGATCCTGAGGGTCGTTGCAGCCAGAAACGGCAAAAAGGTGGAAATGGATGTCGTTGACCTTGACTGATCCCGATCATGACTGAGATTACACAGAATGCAGCAGGCTCGTCAGCTCAAAACGAGCCTGCTTATCTATTAATCGGCCGACTTCAGAAAACCCATGGTATCAAAGGTGAAATCGCTATGCGCGTGATCACCCAATACCCGGAACGAATAAAACTGGGAAAACCAGTGTTTTTGGGAGAGGACCGCAGGGAATTCACTATCAGTACTATCAGGTGGAAAAATGAGCTGATGCTGATAGGGTTCGAAGGATACGATAATCCAGAAGATGCTGCCAAACTTACCAACCTGGAAGTCTTCTCCACTACCCGAAATTTACCAAGGCTTCCAAAGGGTCAGTATTATCATCACCAGTTGATTGGTCTCAAGGTATGGCAAGAGAAGGAATATCTTGGCGAGCTGGCCGAAATTCTGGAAACCGGTGCGAACGATGTTTATGTAATCCTGGCAGAAGGGGCGGAAGAACTGCTTATTCCCGCCATTCCGGATGTTATCAAGGAAATTGACATTGAAGCTGGCGTGATGCAAGTGCAATTACTCGAAGGACTGCGTGATTGAGCGGCGAAGACGCCTTCTGGTTGGCTTTCAGTAACGTCCGCGGTATCGGTGCGGTTCGATTTCGAAAATTATTAAACTTCTTTGGTGAACTTTCGGTTGCCTGGCAGGCAGACCGAAGCGAATTGATTAGTGCTGGTCTGACCGAAAAAGCTGCTGACCAGGTGATTGAAACTCGCAAGAGCCTGAAGCCACAAAATCTTGAAATTGAACTTGGACAAAAAGGAATCAAGTACCTTACCTGGAATTCTCCTGGATATCCTCGCTACCTGTTAGAAATCGCGCAACCACCCCCTGTCCTTTACTTTATTGGTGACATCTTGCCCGAGGATGACCTGGCAGTGGCAATTGTTGGCACACGCAACGTGACCAAATATGGAAGGCAGATCACGCACGATACAGCTGCTTATCTGGCTGGAAGTGGAATCACAGTTGTCAGTGGGTTGGCAAGAGGTGTGGATGGGATTGCCCACCAGGCAGCCATGGAAGGCGGAGGACGGACTTTTGCCATTCTGGGTTCAGGCGTGGATGTCATTTACCCGCCTGAACATCGTAAACTTGCCAGGGAAATCACCCAGCATGGTGCGTTGATCAGTGATTATCCACCCGGCACCAAGCCGGATGGAATCAATTTCCCGCCTAGAAATCGGATCATTTCAGGTCTTTCCAGAGGAACTGTTGTGATCGAAGCCGGCGAACGCAGTGGGGCTCTAATCACTGCAAAATTTGCGTTGGAGCAGGGACGGGATATCTTTGCTGTACCCGGTTCTGTCTTATCACAGATGAGCAAAGGTACCAACCAGTTGATCGCGGAAGGGGCAACACCAATGACCAACCCGGTCATTATCACAGACACTTTGAACTTAGCCCGGACAGGCAAAGAACGGAAAACAGAACAAGTCGAAATCAGCGCGATTGAAAAGAATATTTTGCGCGTAATGGGTGATGAGAAACTGCACATTGATGAAATTTGCGCTCGTACTTCTCTTTCGATTGAAAAACTGACCGCTGAATTGACCATGATGGAACTAAGGGGCATCGTCCAGCGTGAAAACGGCATGGAGTATCAGCGGGTTCAAAAGTGGGACATTGGCTGAACCTTTCGCAAGCCGCTCTTGACAGAAAATTGATTGTGGTATTATAGTGCCCGGCTAGCGTGGGAAAAACGCAGCCCGGAGAAATTATTATGGAAGCTTATTGTTTGAAATGTAAAGAGAAGCGAGAAATTGCAAACCCCCAGGCGGGATTCAATGCTCGCGGTGCGGCTGTTACGACTGGTACTTGCGCCGTTTGTGGAACCAAGTTGTATCGCATCGGCACAACTCCAGCCCATGAAGGGCTTGAAAAGCCTGTTGTGGTGAAAACTGAGGCAAAAAAGAAAGTCAAAAAAGCGGCCTCGTCCAGTTCGGCTAAAAGCAAGAAAACCACCAAGAGCGCTACAAAAAAAGCAGTCAGCAAACCATCCCGACCAACTGGCAAACCCCTGGTAATCGTGGAATCACCTGCAAAAGCTCGCACAATAGGGCGTTTCCTCGGAAAAGACTTTAATGTAGTAGCATCGGTCGGGCACGTACGCGACTTGTTAAAATCACAATTAAGCGTTGACGTTGAAAATGGATTTGAGCCCAAATACCGTGTTCCAAACGAGAAAAAAGATGTCGTCAAGAATATTAAGAACCTGGCAGATGGCTCAAAGAAAGTATTTCTTGCAACTGACCCTGACCGGGAAGGTGAAGCAATTGCATGGCATCTGATGGAGTCTGCAGAAATCGACCCCTCCAAGACAGAACGCGTTGTCTTTCACGAGATCACCAAGAACGCGATTTCAGAAGCTTTCGAAAAAACACGTGATTTGGACATGGATCTAGTTGACGCACAACAAGCACGCCGGATCCTGGATAGATTGGTTGGATACAGTGTATCGCCTATTTTGTGGGCGAAAGTGAAAGGTAAACTTTCGGCTGGTCGGGTACAGTCTGTAGCTCTCCGGCTGGTTGTCGAGAGAGAAAGAGAAATAGACGCGTTTGTACCGCTTGAATACTGGTCCATCCACGCCCTGTTTAATCCTGATGGCAGCGACAAACAATACCGCGCTAAACTGGTAAAAATTGATGGAAAAAACCTCGACATGGGTTTGGAGAACGAAACACAAGCATCGGCATTGGTTGGACAATTAAAGAAAGCTGCGTTCAAGATTGGTGACATTAACGTTTCCACCAAACTGGTCCGTCCAGGTGCTCCATTTATTACCAGCACGCTGCAACAGGAAGCATCACGCCGGCTAGGATTTTTAACCAAGAAGACCATGTCAATCGCTCAGCAATTGTACGAAGGGCTCGATTTGGGTAATGGCGAAGAGACCGGTTTGATCACCTATATGCGTACCGACTCGGTTCATGTCTCAACCGAATCTGTGAAAGAAACCCGAGCTTACGTTCGTGAACGATATGGAGAAAGTTACCTCCCGGAAAAACAACCTCAATATCGCACACGGGCAGTATCCGCCCAGGAAGCTCACGAGGCGATTCGACCAACTTCAGTGAACCGTACACCCGACGGTGTGAAAAAACACCTGACCCGGGATCAATACGCGCTCTATCGGCTTATCTGGCAGCGCTTTGTAGCCAGCCAGATGAACCCTGCCAAGCTGGAGATCACGACCGTAGAAATTGAGGGTGTAACAAATAAAAATAAATACCTGTTCAAAGC
>DOEX01000169.1:0-2570 GCA_003532515.1 Anaerolineaceae bacterium
AAAAAATATTGAATGATTTTGCTGCGTTATTGACTGATGATATCATGTCAGGCTTGAACTGGCAGGTGGATGGTCCGGAAGGAAAAGAACCAGCCGACGTAGCCAGAGCGTTCTTATTAGAAAAGGGTCTGGTTAAGTAAAACGAATCATGCCCAATGAAATGGTTTCATCTTCTACTGAAACAAACAATACACCGTCCTGTGAATCGGGTCAGATTGTTTTTGAGCGTGTTTCTAAAACATTTGCAACCAACATCATCCCAGCCGTGGATCAGGTTTCTGTAAAGATCCCGGCTGGCGATCTGGTTGTTCTTTTAGGACCATCAGGTTGTGGCAAAACAACGTTGTTAAAAATGGTCAACCGCTTGTATGAGCCAGACAGCGGAGAAATATGGATGTGTGGCAAAGAAATACACACATTACCTGTCAATGAATTACGCCGGCAAATTGGATATGTGATCCAACAGGTTGGTCTTTTTCCACATATGACCATTCAAAAGAATATTTCCATTGTTCCTCATCTTCTGGGTTGGGAAGAGAAGCGGATAAACGATCGCTTGGAAATGCTCATGGAATTGATTGGTTTACCTGCTTCGTATCTGCCACGATATCCGCGGCAGCTTTCGGGTGGCGAACAGCAGCGCGTTGGATTAGCACGCGCTCTTGCAGCAGACCCGGAAATCCTATTGATGGATGAACCATTTGCAGCCGTAGACGCGATTAATCGCGAACGTCTGCAATTCGAATTGATAGATCTTCATAGCAAATTAAAAAAGACCATTCTTTTTGTAACTCATGATGTAGAAGAAGCATTTCGATTGGCAAAGAGAATTATTGTGATGCGTGCCGGAAAACTGGTACAGTATGGTACCCCTCTCGAATTGGTAACCCAACCCGCAAATGATTTTATTAAGGAGCTGGTGGGGTCCAGCAATATTCTTCGCAAATTGAGCCTTGTGAATGTCAATTCAATCTTAAGAGCCAAAGAAAACCAGTCTCTTGATGTAAGCAGTTCTCAACAAGTTGCAAGGAACAGCGCGGTGTTACGCCCGGAAGACGATTTGCGATCGGTAGTTTCGTTGTTATTGTGTAGTGGCCAAGAATCTTTGCCCGTGAAGGATTCGGAAGATCATTTACTAGGTACGGTTGGATATGCAGACTTGCGCGGAATGTTAATTGCCAATTTGCCTTCAGAGTAGAAGATGGAAGCATGAATTATCTGGTCAACAATTTTGATGTGGTAGCAGAACTTTTCCTGCAGCATTTACAGCTGACACTGGCGGTGATTTTTTTCTCCCTGTTGATTGGGATACCGTTGGGGTTGTTGCTTGCCAGGATTAGCTGGCTGCGCGGTCCGGTGATGAGCGTGCTGGGTATCATTTACACCATTCCAAGTCTCTCATTCTTTGTCCTGCTGATTCCTATTTTTGGATTGGGAACCAGACCCGCAATTATTGCCCTGACTGCCTACGCTCAATTATTGCTGATCAGAAACTGGTTGGTGGGGTTGACGACCATTGAACCGGCAGTTCTGGAAGCTGCCCAGGGAATGGGATTAAGTGGATTTCAAAGGTTTTGGCAAATAGAATTTCCGCTGGCATTACCCATGTTGCTGGCGGGGATTCGTCTGGTAGCCCTCTCATCAATTGGCATTGGCACAATCGCTGCCTACATTAATGCGGGTGGGCTGGGTGTGCTGCTTTTTCAAGGCGTAATCACTGCCAATTTTGATAAGATATTTACAGGCGCATTGGCGGTGACCGTTTTGTCATTTGCTGCTAATTACTTTATTCGCTATTTGGAACAAAAAGCAGAATTAAGAATTTATGGAAAGAGGATATGAAAGTTGAGTAAAACGGAAGAATTTGATGTTATTATCATTGGTGCCGGTCAGGCTGGAAATCCACTTTCCAAAGCCTTCGCTGTTGCGGGGAAAAATATTGCCCTGGTTGAAGAAAAATATGTAGGCGGTACCTGTGTAAATGTGGGCTGTACGCCAACAAAAACCATGATTGCCAGCGCTGAGATTGCTCATCAGGCGCGGCATGCGCATAAATATGGTGTTGAATTGGATAATCTTTCTGTAGATCTCGACAAAGTCAGAGAACGTAAGCGAGAGATTGTCTCCAGTTTCCGGAATGGGAGTGAAAAAGGGATTATTGACGCTGGCGTATCTTTAATTTATGGAAATGCCACTTTTATTGGCCACAAAATTTTGGAGTTGACATCCCAGAATAACACAAGGCAATTAACTGCCGATACGATCATCCTCAATGCTGGCGCCAGACCCAATATTCCTGTCATTTCAGGATTAGAAAATATCAATTATCTTGATTCCACTTCGATTATGGAACTGGAGGAAGTGCCGGAACACCTGATTATTTTAGGTGGTGGATATATCGCGCTTGAATTTGGACAGATGTTTCACCGTTTTGGCAGCCAGGTGACGATTTTACAACAATCAGAGCAATTATTGGGACGTGAAGACGATGATGTTGCTGAAGAATTGCGAAAAATTCTGGAGGAAGATGGCATTCAGGTATATTTGAATGCCAAAACGAAATTCATATC
>DOEX01000169.1:2685-4667 GCA_003532515.1 Anaerolineaceae bacterium
GTAAAAGATAGAATGGTGCCTTATGTGCTATTCACTGATCCACAACTCGGCAGGATAGGATTATCAGAAAAAGAAGCACTGCTTGCAAGTGTTGATTTTACAGTGGTAAAGATTCCAATGAATTATGTTGCCAGAGCATTGGAGTTGGACCGCACCAGCGGATTTATGAAAGCATTGGTAAACACTGAAACCAAACAGATTCTTGGTGCAGCAATTCTGGGTGTGGAAGGTGGAGAGATCATGGCTATGTTGCAAATTGCGATGATGGGTAAAGTCCCTTATACTGCCTTACGAGATGGAATTTTTGCCCATCCCACGTTGGCAGAGTCACTCAACACACTATTCAACAGCCTGCCATAATATCTTACAGAAGACTACCCGTTGGAGAAAATAAAAATCCCCTGATTCATATCAAGGATAAATAGAAGTTTCCTATAGTGGTAAGTTATAATGAAGGAATGAAAATTGCGGTGATCGGTGCAGGTGCGGCAGGAATCATGGCTGCCTTGCAAGCTGCGCGTGGAGACGGGCAGGTCACGCTCTTTGAGCACAACCAGACTGTTGGACGAAAACTGCTGGTGACCGGCAGTGGGCGCTGCAATCTCAGCAACGACAATCTCGACCCCTCCCTTTATTATTGCGCAGACCCAGAATGGATCGCCAGGTTTCTGGACACATTCGGCGTGGCGGAACTCAAGGAAGTCTTCGAAAAACTGGGCATTCCCACCATCAAAACCTACGACGGCTGGTATTATCCGCTTTCACAGTCTGCCCAAGCCGTGGTTGAGATTTTGCGTGAACGCTTGCTCGAGGCAGGCGTACTGTTGCGCGTAGCCACAGAGGTGGAGTGGTTCAGTTGGAAAGAGGGGCAGTTCGAGCTCAAGGTGAACTGGAACGAGCGCAAAACTGTGGAGCACTTCGATAAGCTGGTTGTGGCAGCCGGCGGGAAGGCTTATCCCGAATTGGGCTCCAAGGGTAGCCTGTTTCCTGCGTTAGCGGGGTTGGGTCACACAGTTGAAACTATCAGCCCGGCGTTGGGTCCCATTTTTGTAGATTTGGGAGCCTTTAAAGCCTTGAAGGGGCTGCGATTTGACGCGGTAACCTCCATATACCTGGACGGCGAGCGCTTGGGCAGCACCTATGGCAACCTGATCGTGACCGAAAAAGGTTTTAATGGACCGGGCGTGATGAACCTGAGCCACTTTGTCGGTTTGCATCCTGATCAGAATCTGGAATTGCAGGTCAACTTTTTAGCGCCCTTTTGGGAGGGTATGGCAGAAGAACTGGCAGACCTGGAAAAGGCACGTAGCAGCTTGCGGGGCTTACTGTTGCGCGCGCTGGCGCCAAAAGCGGTTGATTTTTTCCTGAGCCAGGCAGAAATTGCTCCCGAAACCCAGATAAAGGCAGTTGAAGGTGAACAGTTACTGCGCTTATTGCGCGTAGCCACAGACAATCGATTCATGGTAAGAGGGGCAGGGGACTTCAAAATCAGCCAGGTGACGGTCGGTGGCGTGCCTGTCAGCGAAGTTGACCCCTGTAGCTTTGAATCAAAACTTGTGCGCGGGCTTTACCTGGTGGGCGAGAGCAACAACCTCGCCGGACCCTGCGGCGGCTACAACTTGCACTACGCTTTTGGAAGTGGAATCCTGGCCGGCAAACACCTGGTCAGTTCAAAAGACAACGAATAAAGGAGAGTTTATGACCATTCCATTTATGGAGCCATTTCGCATCAAAGTAGTTGAGAAAGTGAGGATGACTACACGGGCAGAACGGGAAGCCGCTCTGGCAAAGGCGCATCTTAATCTTTTCAACATTCCTGCTGAAGACGTTTACATCGATTTACTGACCGACAGTGGCACGGGCGCGATGAGCGACGAGCAATGGGCGGGAATGATGCGCGGGGATGAATCCTATGCCGGCGCGAAAAGTTATTACCGCTTCGAGAAAGCCGTTCAGGATATTTTGGGCTTCGAATATGTGCT
>DOEX01000169.1:4715-11035 GCA_003532515.1 Anaerolineaceae bacterium
TTGGTGTTGGGGGCACACCCGGTTGATTTCACTGTCCCAGAAGCGGAAGACAGCACCATCGAACTGCCTTTTAAGGGCAATATGGACCTGAAGAAGCTCGAGGAATTTATCTTGGAGGTTGGCGCGGAGAATATCCCGTTGGGGATGCTCACCATCACCAATAATTCAGCGGCCGGACAGCCAGTTTCGATGGATAACATCCGCCAAACGGCGGAGATTTATCACAGTTTCGGCATCCCATTCTTCCTTGATGCCTGCCGTTTCTCTGAAAACGCCTGGTTCATCAAGATCCGTGACCCGAAGTATGCCAACACCCCGGTGAAAGATATCGTGCTTGAGATGTGCTCGTATGCCGATGGCTGCACAATGAGCGCCAAAAAAGACGCGATCGTCAACATAGGCGGCTTTATTGCTTTCCGAGACCCGGAACTAAAGCAAAAAATCGCTCAAAACCTGATCGTGCATGAGGGATTTTTAACCTATGGCGGTCTCTCTGGGCGCGATTTGGAGGCTATCGCGGTGGGTATGCATGAGGCAGTCGATGAGGATTACCTCAATTATCGTGAAGCACATACCCGTTATTTGGGGCAGGTGCTGACAGAAGCCGGTTTGCCCGTATATATGCCTACCGGTGGGCACGCGGTATACGTGGACGGCGGCAAAGCGCTGCCGCACATCCCTCATAGCCAGTTCCCGGCGGTGGCGCTGGGCAACGCGCTGTATTTGGCGGGCGGCGTGCGCACGGTGGAGATTGGCAGCCTGATGTTCGAACATGTTGACCCGCAGACCGGTGAACCTGTGTATGCGCCGTTGGAACTGCTGCGGTTTGCTATCCCCAGGCGTGTGTATACCCGCAGCCACCTGGATTATATTGGTGAAAGCGCAGCGATTTGTATGAAAGAGGCGCAGGCGATCCGCGGCTTGCGGGTGAAGTGGGCACCGCCTGTGCTGCGACACTTTATGGCGCAATTGGAAGAGGTTTAAGGAAATTGTTCGTTTGGGCGGTGTAGGGGCGGGTCCCAGACCCGCCCGAGGAAACAAGGCAAAATCAAGCAGGTATAATGGTTAAAAATCAACTCAAAGAGGGCGTATGAAGGTATTGGTTATTGGCACTGGTTATGTTGGGATGAATACAGGAGTGGTTTTAGCTTATCTTGGCAACCAGGTCACCTGCCTGGATGTCAACGAAGAGAAAATCGCTCTGCTCAAACAGGGGAAAACCCCGGTTTATGAGCCGCATCTTGAAGAGACGCTGCAACTGGTGCTGAACAATATCAGGTTCACCAGCAGCTATGCCGAAGCCGACATCCCCAACACAGACGTGGTCTTCATTACGGTTGGCACGCCCTCACTGCCAGATGGTAATGCGGATTTGCGCTATGTGCGCCAGGCAGCCGAATCGATCGCCGAAAACCTGGGAGAAAAGTTCACTGTTATCGTCAATAAATCGACCGTTCCTATTGGCTCTGGCAACTGGGTCGAAGCGATCATGCATGAACATTTCAACTCGAATCACAACAATGGAGAACACGAGGATTTCAATGTGGTCTCCAGCCCCGAATTTTTAGCCCAGGGTTCTGCCATGCACGATTCTTTTTATCCTGATCGGATCGTGGTTGGTTCGCATTGCGAGCGTAGTGTAGAACATTTGCAAGAGCTTTTTGCTCCGATTTTACGCCAGGACTTCCCCGCGCCTCCCGGTCTGCCGCGTCCGGAGGGACTGACGGAAGTGCCTCTGCTGGTGTGTGACCTGACCTCCGCGGAGATGATCAAGTATGCTGCCAATGCCTTTTTGGCATTGAAAATCTCATACGTCAACGAAATTGGTCGGCTTGCCAACAAAGTTGGGGCTGATATCCAGGCGGTGAGCAAGGGCATCGGTCTGGATAAACGCATTGGCAACCGCTTTCTAAATGCTGGGCTGGGGTGGGGTGGCTCTTGTTTTGGCAAGGATACTGCCGCGTTGATAGCGACTGCCCGTGATTACCGGCTGGAGATGCCCATCATCGAATCGGCACGCGCAATCAATTATGGTCAGCGCGTTCTGGCTGTCGACCTTCTGCAAGAAAAGTTGAAGATATTAAAAGGAAAGCACATTGCCTTGCTGGGCTTTAGCTTCAAACCCAATACCGATGATCTGCGGGACGCCCCAGCCATTGACATCAGCAAATTGCTGATCCAGCGAGGTGCGTTGGTGCGGGCTCATGACCCGGTAGCGCTAAGTAATGCGCGTAGCCAATATAAAGATTTGGGAGTGGTGTTCTGTGATGAGGTGGGGGAGGCATTGAAGGATGCTGAAGCGATCATGCTGGTGACGGAATGGCCTGAGTACCGCGCCCTGGATTGGAAGGCGATCCCAAGAGTGCCAATTGTGGATGGTCGCAATTACCTTGACCGTGAGATGTTGGAAGGGTTGGGTTTTTCGGTTATTGGGATAGGGCGGTAGCGAATTAGTTTTCCGTTCGTACTTTTCTTCTCGTAGCCGGGTTGCGTACTTCAACCCGGCTATTTTGGCACAATGAGCGCAGCAAAGAGTCTTTCTTTTGCCCTCTTTCAGTCGACCGCTACGATCCTTCACTTCGTTCAGGATGACAAGAAAAGTCTTTTGTAGATACCGTCTTGGATGTCAAGGGGTATAGCAAAATTGTTTGCCATAATTTGGATCGAACGGCACTCCTGACTTCAAGACACCGTATGCGATATGTAACAATTTGTTCATTGCCGCGACGATGATCTCCATGGGCACATGACCTGTGGCTGTCATTCTGCTCTTCAGTTCCACTACGATCGGATTGTAGTTCGTTGCCACTACAGCCGGAAAGTACAGGTTCTTTCGCAATATCGCTTTGCCTTGCTTGGATATCTTCCCTTTCTTGTTCACCGAGGTCCCTGATACAAACCGGCTGGGATTGAGTCCGGCATAGGCGGCTATCTGAGAGGCATCCCCAAACTCCTCTATATCTCTGATCTCCACCAGGATTCGTGCCGCCGTCAGTTCTCCTATCCCTGGAATACGTTCCAGCAGTTTCTGCTTCCTCCTCAGTACTGGATCTGTTTTGATTGCCTGCTGCATCAACTTGGTGTACCTCTTGATTTCCTCATCCAGGTATTTCAGGTGTGCACGGATGTCATCCAGCACCAGTTCATCGTTTTCACCACTTTTTAGCCGATTATTCTCTTGGTCCCGCATCTTTTGTAAGGCATCCAGCCTGCGCTTTACTGACTGCAAATGCTCTTCTGCCTCTGTCGGCGGTTCCCATGCCCGCAACTTCCTCTCTTCTTTCTCACAAAACTCGGCAATCAAGCCCGCGTCGGTCTTGTCTGTCTTGTTCATGTGCAGGTAATAATCCCGATATCGCTTGATTCGGTAGGGGTTCACCACGTATACCCGTAGCCCCTCTCCATACAGGTATTTTGCCAGGTTCCTTGACCATTGCCCTGTCTCTTCCATGCAGACTGCCCGTGGAGCCCCTTTTTTCAACCACTTCACCAAGATCTTATAACCTTTCGAGTTATTAGAAAAATTGCGATGTTCTCCTGCCCACATTACATCGAAGGTCGCTTTCGATATGTCTATCCCTACTACTCCTGTCTTTTCCATTTGCTTTTCTGCTCCTTTTCCCTGTATACTCTTTTTACACCGTTCAGATCTGGGTCCTGGCGAACTTCCTTGTCTATGCGAGCTGTACCTTCTGCGGGCCGCTCTGGATACCGTTCGTTCTCTTGAGTCCCTTGTCGGAAGCGGATCCACTCTACGCATCAAGCTTTCTGCTCTAGGCCGGGTTCGGATTCTCGCTTCCCTATTTGGACGGTGTTCTTGTACTTCAAATTATCCCCCTAAAGATACAAGGCCGGGTTGCGTACTTCAACCCGGCAAACCTGGCTAACACCAATCTACGTTGATGGACAAATTCCAACAGACCGCGAATGATCAAGTGAATCTAATTTTTTGCCGTGTTCAACCCTTATACAGGGCAGGCAAGCGGAACCCTGCCTACAAGCTTACACATCGCTTACACAAACAAAAATTATCTCCTAACTAACCGTTATAATCTCTGTATTAATTCACAGGAGAAATTATGATTTTTGTCGAGAACGAACCCAACCATGATCCACGCGTCAACCTGGCGATTGAAGAGTACCTGATCAAAAACATTGCTCCAAGTGAAGACATCCTGCTCTTCTATATTAATCAACCCTCCATCATCATCGGGCGTAACCAGATCACGGTCCAGGAGATCAATGTCGATTACGTGGAAGAACATGAAATTATCGTGGTGCGCCGGCTCTCGGGTGGTGGTGCGGTTTATCACGATTTTGGTAACCTGAATTTCTCCTTTACAGCCCCCAACTCCCCGGATAATTTCCACAATTTCCAAAAATTCACCCAACCGGTGGTGGACGTTTTGCGAAAAATGGGTGTACCCGCCCAGCTTTCGGGTCGCAATGACATTCTGGTCGATGAAAAGAAAATTTCCGGGAACGCGCAATATGTCTCTGGTGCGCGCATGATCAGCCACGGCACTCTTTTGTGGAACACCGATTTGACCAGAGTGGGGGCGGCTTTGAAGGTCAAGCCTGCCAAATTTGAGGGCAAAGGCATTCAATCGGTTCGCTCACGGGTGGCGAACATTACCGATTTTTTGCCTGAAAACCATCCGACCATCATGGAATTCCGCCAGATGATCATTGAGGGGGTTTTTGGTGGCGGCGAAGTGAATGAATATAAGCTCACTCCGGACGATTGGCAGAAAATTGAACAAATTTCAAAAGAGCGTTACCACAACTGGGAATGGAATTATGGCCGGTCACCCGCTTTCGCGATCAACCGCGAGACACGTTATGCCGGTGGAACGATTGAAACCTGGCTGGATGTCAGTAAGGGTGGGGTAATCAACCAGGTCTGCTTCCATGGTGATTTCTTTGGTCAACGCGATGTGAGCGAGCTGGAAGCTTCCCTCCAGGGAACCCTATACAAACCTTCTGCAATACAAAATGTGCTTGCAGGAGTAAAGGTAGGGGATTATTTTGTCAATTTCGGCATGGAAGAACTGCTGGATTTGCTTTATTGAAATCAGGAGCCATTTTTTAAAGGAACGGTTGCCATCCCGTCCCTGGCATTGTGCGGGTCGTAGACCTGCCTGTACGGAGGAGGCTAGTCTCCCTCCGCGGACGGTTGCATAAGCCAACGCAGCGGCTGGAGGCAAGCCCCAGCCGTACTTTTTCGAGTTTCTGATAACGGTCACTGCGAGGCCTTTTTCCATCAGGCATTGATGGGTAGGTGACGAATGTCTGGAAAAAGGTCGTGGCAGTCTGCCTTTTTTGTTAGGATTTGTTGATTTGACAGAGTTTCCAGATCAAATGAAGGAGAAAAGAAAGATCCTTCACTGCGTTCAGGATGACAAAACACTTGGCAACTCCATCGCCTTTCACCGATTTTGATACAATTACTTCACCAATGAAAGGAATAAATCATGGACAATTTTGACCCCAATACCAACCAACAACCACCCGAACAAACGGTGAGCCAATCATCAGATGCAGACTGGACCCCCATCGAAGCGATCCCTGCCTCTGAAGCTGAAGCAGCATTTGAAGAAACCAAAGCCGAAGAAACCACTGAACACGACAACGAATGGGCGGAGAAGAGCCTGGATGAAGTCAAAGCAGGGCTGAAGCAGATTACCAACGCGCTCAAATATGCATTTACCGAAGGGAAAAACGACCCCAAGATCAAGCAGTTTGGCGATGATGTTAGATCCGCTTTTGAAAAAATCGGTGACGATATTTCCGATATCTTTAAGAAAGATTAACCACTAACTGGAGGAGGTTTCCTCCTCCTCACCTTCTTTTCGATCCGCCAGGGGTGAACGCAAGCGTTCCACCGCCTGGCGTTTGCTTTCTTCGCTGCGGCGGTCATAACGGCGGGTGGTGTCGCTACTGTTGTGCCCGGCGATCGCTGACACAGTCAAAACGTCCACATCCGCTGAAAGCAGATCAGTAATGGTGGTGCGGCGAAGATCGTGGGGGGTAAAAGACTCCAACCCTGCCTGTTTCTGGCGGGTTTTGAGCACGTAATAGATAGCCTGCGCGCTTAAGCGCTCCAATTTTACTTTACCGCCTTTGGTGACGCGCGTGAAGAGCGGACCGAGACGCCTGCCGCGCTGCGCCAGCCAGCTTTCGAGGGCAGAAGAAGCATCCTCAGAAAGGAAAACTTCGCGCTGTTTGCTGCCTTTGCCGAGGATGCGCAGTTTGTTTTCTTTGGTGATGAAATCCGACAAATTCAGGTCGACCACCTCCTGGCGGCGGATACCGGTCAC
>DOEX01000203.1 GCA_003532515.1 Anaerolineaceae bacterium
TCAGTGAATTGATGGAAGCCTATGATCAGTTTTTTGCTCAGGACAAATGGCAAGGACGGGTCCTGATAATCGAAACCGATAATTTGAATTTTGTTGCCGATCCCGCCGATTTAAATTTCGTAAGCGATCGTATTAATCAAGCCCTGCGCCTGTCACCTTACCAACAAAGCTTGCCGTTAGAATAGGATTTTTCGTGAGAATAACTCAGGAAATGCTGATTAAAATTGCCAAAGACCATGTCGCCAGACGAATCCGACGTGAAAAGGACCTGGTAGCAGTCTATCTGACTGGTTCAGTATCGGAGGGGGAACCCCTGTTAGGCGGCAGTACTGATATCGACCTGATTTTCGTCCATAAAGAAGAGCCGCCGCTCAAAAGGGAAGTACTGCGGGTGACGTACGAAATCTCTCTGGATATCGAGCACCATCATCAATCTTTCTATACCTATCACCGTCGTTTACGCCAAAATCCCTATATTGGTCACGCTCTCTGTAAACATCAGAATATTCTGCTGGACAGTGACCACTGGTTGGAATTCATACAGGCAAGTGTCAGTTCCCGTTTTGACAGCCCTGAGAATGTCTATGGACGCGCCCAACAGTTTGCAGAAAAAGCCCGTACACAGTGGTTTGATCTGGATGATCCCCAGGAAGTGGCGTGGGAAGCTTGGGTCGCGCTCTATTTCAAGACCGTTGGCACGGCTGCCAACGCCATTGCCTGCCTGAACGGACCAGCTTTAACCGCCCGCCGCTTCATGCTCGATTTCACCACTCGCGCGGAAGCACTGGAACGACTGCCCCTGGTTGGAGACTTAACACGCCTGCTTGGTAATGAAAACATGAATGAGGATCTCTTCAAAGAATGGCGGCCGGTTTGGGAAGGAACTCTAGCCGCTGCCAATGAACAGTCCGATTGCCCGCCGAATATCTCTAAGGTGCGGAAAGCCTATTTCCTGCATAGTGTGGACGCCATGGCAGAAAGCGGGACGCTGCATGCTGTGCTTTGGCCGATGTTAGAGACCTGGCAGCAAGCCCTGACTTGCCTGGAGGATGAAAAACATCACCAGAATTGGCAATATTTTCTGGATGCGCTCGATTTCCAGGTAGAAAAAAGAGAAGAATTATTGCGGGATCTCGATCACTTTATTGATCAGGCGGAACACCTGCTTGAGGACTACAAGAACGAATACAACCTTTGACCGAATTGTGGATAACTCGCGTATTTCTGGGGATAAGTAATCTGATTTTGTGTATAAAAGCTGTCAATAATAATCTCCCGGGTGTTGAAAACCTGCGGATTCATTTTGAATAAGTACATTATTTTTCGCTGGTTTAAGAATATGAAAAGAATAATGGGGATAAGTGACACTTTTTCCACAATATTCTTGGATTTTAAGAAAAGAATATTTCTTTCTCGTCAGCGCAGCTAAAATTGCGTGATAGTAGCAACTTTTCCCCACTATCCCCAGACTCTATTACTTATTACTACTTAAACCATAAAAAGAAAAGGATTCTGTTAATCCCAAATCACGCTCGCGCCAATTTGTAATTGATTGTGCCGGTCTTGCGAAGCACCCCGACGGCGAAAGCGTTAGTGGGCTGACCGAGCACATGTTTTAGCCGAAGGCTTCCAAATAGAACAATGACAAACGTATGCTGAGAGATAGATTTTATCAATATCTCTTATCGTAAACTATTTCCTACTGATCATTGGGATAAATTGCCGGTAAGGGATAAATATGTCAATCGCTTCAACTAATCCCGGATTGCTCTGATTTCCGTTCGCCTCCATATCCCAGGCTTGAAAGAAAATTCGAAGTTCACCAGGTGAGAACAGAGAATAATCAATATCATAGCTAAAGTGAGAGATGTAATTTTGTTCTGGATCTTGTGTTAAGTTTGGAATCGTATAAGAGGTAGCTTGAGGATGCCAGGGCGGAAGATCAATTGAAAACTTGATACTTTTCACCTGGCTATAAAGGTCTGCACCGCCAAACCATGCCTCAAAATCGTTTGCGCTGCCTTCAATGAAGATACGGTACATATTCTGGCTGATTGCTAAAATCTCGATTTCCGGTCCGTAGGACTGGTGATAAGGATCGGCGCTAACTTTAAGAGCTCTAAATAAGGCAGATAAATTCTTTTCTAACAAATATTCATCAAAATACCAGCAATAACTTGAATTTTCGCCTGCCAGGAAATCTCCCATACTGAAAACCAGCGAAGGAATGCCAAGATTTCCAAAAGAATAATCAATCAGCGTACCGTAGGATGGTTGATGTTCTGTGTCGCCCTGGCGAACAGGACCGGAAAGCGTGTTATAGCCAATCTTTTCTGCCAGTGTGTAGAGATCATTTATATGTGGGTTAGCAGCCGTTGGGTTAGAAAGATAGGGACTGAGAAATTCGTTTTGGTAACTGTCCAGGTGAAGCAGCAGGATCGGCTCAGGCTGAGTGGCAAGTTCTTGCAGGTAGTTTGAAATGGCTTGTGTTTCCGATTCACTTTCTGCTGACGGACCGCTATAAGCCGGATCACAAGCATTCGAAACATCCCATTCATAAGGAAAATTTTGATTTAGTCGGACTCCGATATCTTGACTAAGGCAGGTGTTGTGGGTATTGTTTTGCCAGGTGATGTCATCACCATCCTGTGCTTGAGATTCTGCTCTTGCGCGTCCGTCCGGATTAGCCAATACGATCAGGTGTAATTCGAAGTGATCGAGCAGCCAGCCATTATCTGAATTATTGTCATAACTGGCAAGTAATTCTTCTGCGAAGCGTAAGCTGAGTTCCACCGGTGCAAAAGCATTGGCACGCAGTCCGCTTACTAAAACCAGGTGAGGTTTGGGCTCGATTTTTGACTGATTGGTGAGGAGTAGAGCATAAATTGGCTGACCTTCCCATGAATTACCGATGCTAGAAAGCTGCACCAGTTCCGGATAATCGCTTGCGAGTGTTTGAAGGCTTTGAATAATTGAAGCGGAATCGCGATAACAAACGTAACCAGGGATGCTGCTTTGAGATTGGTATCCAGCCTGGACAGTGGAAAATGTGAGCAGGAGGATGATTCCCAAAGAGAATAACAGATGATAGAAAGCCGATTTTTTGGTCAAAATTTCCTCTCTTTATCAGGACTCGCTTGATGCGATGTGGGGGAAAATGAAAACGCTTCTAAAAAAAATGTTAAATAAACACATAAATTTTACACGTGAGTGAAAAGATTGTTATGATTAAACTCAAGAAACGGAGCTGCTGTGATAAACGAAAGCAATTGGCTGCTTAACCTGTGTGTGCCGACCCTGCGTGTGGCAGATGTCAGCTACAACTCTGCCCAAATTCTGCACCTCCTCAAAGATACCGGTGCGAGTTCCGAGCGGCAGCAGCTTTGCCTGTTTCCCCAGCTGGCTCTAAGCGGCAGTACCTGTGGGGATCTCTTCTTCCAGCCACTGCTGGCGCAGGCAAGTTTGCACGCGCTTGAAAAAGTTGAACACGCGATCGCCAATAGCAATCTGAGCGTGGTTATTGGGCTGCCGCTGATGCTGGAAGATCATCTTTACGATGCAGTGGCAGTAATCAGGCCGCAGGGATTGTGTGGATTTGTGCTCAACCAACAGCCCGACCCTCGTTACTTTCACGCTCCAAATCAGAACACTCCTTCAAACCTGAGTTGGACGGGTCATCAGGTGCAGATTTTTGAACAAGGCTTGCTGGATTTACCAGTCCTGGATGGTCAAAAGGTACAAGTTGTTGTCGGTCGTCTGCCGGAAGGA
>DOEX01000106.1 GCA_003532515.1 Anaerolineaceae bacterium
GTGCGATTAGGGCGCGAAACTGTGTTCGAGAGCGATTATTTGAATCTTCATCTCGATCGTGTCAGACAGCCGAATGGAGCGGTCATTGAGCGTTTCCACTATGTGGAATACCCAGGACCTGCCGTTGGCGTAGTCGTTGAAAACGAGTGGGGACAGGTGGTGTTGTGCCGTGTCCCCCGCTATAGCACCAATACCTGCAACTGGAGCGTTCCAGCTGGGGGCGTGGAAAAAGGGGAAGAACCCCTGGTGGCGGCACGCCGGGAAGCCTGGGAAGAAACAGGCTATGAAACCTCCGATCATCGATTGGTCTATTCCTACTTTCCCCAGCAAGGCAGCAGCAATAAGCAATTCCTGATCGTCTTTTGTAAAGCTGGCGACCACACCGGGCAGCCCGACCCGGATGAAATCAGTGAAGTGCGCTGGTTCACCTGCCAGGAGGTGGAAGGCTTGATTGAGCAGGGTGAGCTGGACGACGGTCTCGGTCTCACCTCCTTGCTGCTCTGGCTGCGACAAGCTTGAGTAGTATTTCAGCTTGCGATTGTAGGGAAAGGGCACCGACCGTTCCAAAACTCCTTGATCGTGCTGTCGTCTCTACGTAGTACCCCGCCCCGAAGGTGGTGTGGGCAGACCGAGCACGCGATTTGACCGCAGGTCCCCCTGTTCAGACATGTAACTATCCAACAAAAGATGGTGGCTGCTATGGGCCGATGAAGAGCTAAATTGATAACTCCGCTAAAACTCTGTAGGGCGAGATTGAAAGCAATGCAGTTATTTGATAATTATGCGGTGGCATGCTTTCAATCCGCCGACATGAAGTTCCAATAAAGCAAGATGGCTTTGCCTGACCTCGTCAAACGTTCATTGCGAGCCGTTTTGCCATTGGGCTTCAAGGGAATAAAGATATTCTGTTTGGCAAAACGGCGTGGCAATCTGCCTTTTCGGCTTTTCATTGATTGAACTGCGATTTCCAATTTAAGGCAGACTGCCACGCCCCATTCTTATAACTTTAAGTTTCCTATAATTTCAGTAACGGGGGCTCGCAGTGACAAGACATTAAAAATGATCGTGCCAGTCTTGCAAAGCACCCCGACGCCGAAGGGGTTAGTGTGTAGGTCAGGTTGCGCAGCCCGCCCTGGTAGCGAAACGGATAGGGTTCAACCTGACGTCACAAGCCAGGTGGTATTTAAATTAACTTGTCATTGCGAGTCGTTTCGCCATTAAGCGTCGAGTGGTCAGAGAGCATCTACTTGGCAAAACAGCGTGGCAATCTGGCGATCCTGACCATAATCTGTCATCGCGAGCGTAGCGTGGCGATCTGCCTTTATCCTTTCCAACAGTATTCAAGTTGACCTTATGAACTTGAGACTGCCGCGCCCCTTACTCGTAACATTCCTGTCTCCACAATTCCTGCAACGGGGCTCGTACTGACGAGATATTTTTCCGGACTGTGCTCCCCAAGAAATCAACACAAAGATCCTTCACTTCGTTCAGGATGACAGGGTAAGGGATGACAAAACGCAGGACAAAAAACGCAGGATGACATACAATGCCATTATCCATTAAAATCAATTCATGCCCGAGCAGCCCGAAGTCGAAACCAAATCGAAAACCGTCCAGATCCTCTTTTGGCTGGGGATGGCGTTTTACCTGTTCACCCGTTTCATCGCGCTCGATAAATTCCCGATCTATTTCTTCTCTGACGAAGCCATCCAGACCATGTCCGCCTTCGATCTGGTCAACCGCGGCTTTCGGGATGTTCAAGGCAATCTTTTTCCGGTTTTCTTCGAGAACGGGCAGCAATTTAACCTTTCTCTTTCCGTCTGGCTGCAGGTGCTGGTTGCCTGGCTGCCCCGCTCTGTTTGGCTCACCCGCGGTTTGCCGACCCTGATCAGCCTGGTCTTTCCGCTCTCCGTTTCTTTGTGGGCAAGGGATTTCTTTAAGAGCAAGTATTGGTGGCTGACACCTCTGCTCATCAGCGCCCTCCCAGCCTGGTTTTTGCATTCTCGCACAGCCTTTGAAACCTCGCTCGGTGTCAGTTTTTACAGTCTGTTCCTTTTCTTCTACTTGAAATACCGTCTCAAAAATCACAAGAATCTTCCTCTGGCTCTATTGTTTGGCGCCTGTGCCTTTTATACCTATGCCCCACTACAACTAGTGGTAGTCGCCAGCGGGCTGGTTTTGCTTATCGCAGACTGGCGTTATCACTTCGAAATTAAAAAAAGCCTCTTGATTGGGCTTCTATCGCTTCTCTTGCTTGCTACGCCGTACTTTATTTTCCAGTTCAGCCACCAGCAAGCCCTCAGCACACATCTGCATTTGTTACGATCGTACTGGCTCAGCGACATCCCCCTCCTGAACAAGCTGGGCATCTTCCTGGGAAAGTGGCTGCAAGGTCTCAACCCGCTCTACTGGTTCTTTCCTAACCAGGCGGACCTGATCCGGCATCAAATGAAGGGGCTAGGGCATTTACCCTGGTTTTTCCTGCCCTTCTTCTTGCTGGGGTTGTGGCAAGCAATCAAGAACTGGAAAGAGCCAGCCTATCATTTGGCTTTGATCGCCCTGATGGTTGGTCCATTGGGGGCTGCTATTGCAGATATTACGATCACTCGTGGTCTGGTAATGCTGGTGCCTTTCAGTCTGCTGATTTTGCTGGGTATAGACCAGTCATTGAGCTGGCTTTCAAAGAAGCTACCGGTCAAAAATGTTCCAGCTTACATTTCGACGCTTGCCCTGGTCATTTTTTCTGTGTGGATGAGCTGGTACGCCATCGTCAAGGGTCCGCTTTGGTACCCGGATTACGGACTCTACGGCACACAGTGGGGCGGGCAACAGCTCAGCCAGAAAATCACCGAATTCAAAAAAGCTAATCCCAGTGCTCAATTAATGTTGAGCCCGAGCTGGGCAAACAACACCGATATCATCATGCGCTACTTTCTGGGCGATCCGCTCCCCCTCCAAATTGGTACCATCTTTGAATACGACCTCTATTACCAGGAAATCGACCCCAACCAGGTGTTCATTATCACTCAGGAGGAATTCACCTGGTTGACCAGGAATCCGAAATTTGATCAGATAGAAGTGCTCGACAGCCTGGAATGGCCGGATGGGCGAACGGGTTTTTATTTCCTGCGCCTGGCATATGCACCGGATGCAGAGCAAATTTTCGAAGTGGAATTGCAGGAACGCCGCCAGCCCGAAGTCAGCGAGATTGATCTGCTTGGTCAACGTGTAAATATCACCTTTTCCCGCCTGGACCTGGGCACGATCGCCCATATTTTCGACGGCGATAATGCTACACCCATGCGCACACTGGAAGCCAACCCACTGCAGATCAGCATCGAGTTTTCACAGCCAGTCGACCTGCAAAAGCTGACTGCCATGGTTGGCTCCCCTGCCACCCGTCTGAGTGCCACTATTGTCATCGACGAAAGCAGGCAGGAGCTCACGTTTACTCAAACGGTTTCTTCTTCTGATCAAATCCGACCAATCGTGGTTGATCTTGGGACAATCTACCAGGTCAGCCAGTTGACAGTTTGGATTGAAAATATCAACGACCCTGAGCCCACCCACGTTCATTTGTGGGAATTGATCGTTGAATAGGGTTCATAGTAACGTTCAAAGTGATCGATCGAAAAACGCGCCTGTCATTGCGAGCCATTTTGCCATTAAACCTCAAAGGGTAAGAGATAATTTGTTTGGCAAAAAGGCGTGGCAATCTGCATTTCAACGTTGACCATTTCCTGATATCGTAAGATAAACACATTGCAAGCGGACTGCCACGCCCCCTATTCATGATTCAAATGACTCCAAAATTTTTACATCGGGGGCTCGCAGTGACGAGATTTACAAAAGATTGTGCAGGTCTGACAACGAACACTTTGTTTACGTAGCTCCCGACTACAAAGGTACGAGTAGGTTGACCAAGGATTCGTCATGACCGAAGGTCTCCCTCTCAAGTATGCTGGCGTTAAGATCCTTCACTTTCTTCAGGATGACACAACTAAGGATGACTAGACAAACAAGGTCACAGAATTAACCCCTTTTTCCCCTTTTTCCCTCTTGCACTCACCAAAATCATGATATACTACTCACCGCTCTGGAATACTCCAGGGACACTATTACACACGCCTTGGGTCAGACCCTCCTGCGTGCCCGAAAAGGGTTAGGAGGCTCGCAAAACCAGGCGGAGGCATAACGCAAAGGAGTTATCATGCCAAATGTATCTATGAAAGCTCTCCTCGAGAGCGGTGTTCACTTCGGACACAGAACGAACAAGTGGAACCCCAAGATGCGCCCATACATCTTCACTGAGCGCAATGGTATCCATATCATCGACCTGCAACAAACCGTCAAACTGCTCGAAGAAGCACACGACAAAGTCCGCGACACTGTCGCTGCTGGCGGCACCATTCTTTTCGTCGGCACCAAGCGCCAGGCGCAGGAAACCATCCAGGCAGAAGCAGAACGTTGCGGCATGCCCTACGTCAACCAGCGTTGGCTGGGCGGCACCCTTACCAACTGGGTCACCATTCAACAGCGTATCGTTGAACTGACCCGCCTCGAGAAAATGTTCGAGACTGGTGAAATCAATCGCCTCACCAAAAAAGAAGGTCTCCTGATCAAACGCGAGATCGACCGCCTGCAAACCCGCTTAAGCGGTTTGCGCAATATGAAGACCCTGCCCGATTTGCTCTTCATAGTTGACATTGAACGCGAAGACACCGCTGTGCGTGAAGCTGTCCTCAGAGAAATCCCCGTCATCGCCATGGTCGACACCAATTGCAGCCCATCCGATATCGATTACGTCATCCCTTCTAATGATGACGCGATTCGCGCCATCAAATTGCTCATCGGTCATATGGCAGACGCTGTCATTGAAGGCAAGATGATGC
>DOEX01000034.1 GCA_003532515.1 Anaerolineaceae bacterium
GCTTGTGGCTTGAACTCTCACATTCTATTCGGAAAGGTGAATTGGTTTGGGTATAACCCTTTGCCCCCACCCGCATAGCGGGTGGTTTTTTGTCTCAAACGCTTCGCGTTCTCGACTGCCTAAAGGCGCAATAGAAAAACTCCACTACATGTGCAGTGGAGTTTTATTAAAAATCAACAATAAATCGTAATGAGCTGATCTCAATGTGTAAATGTCAAAATATTGGGATGTTGAACCATCTTGTGAACCTTATTGCGACGATGATTCTGTTCATAATTCACATTACTTCCCAATGCTGCCAGAGTCATTATCTGCCACACCGGGATACTTTGGAGTGTTCTGTCCGTAGTACCTGAAAACATCCACAGCTTGCTCAATTTGATCATCTGTCAACATAGCCATGGTCCCGCCAAGCGATCTGGCAATGGCGTAAGTTTTGGCTGCTTCTTCTAAGTAAATACAAGCATACAATGCCTGCTTCAGCGAATTACCAACGGCAATTACACCATGGTGTTTTAGGATAACAGCTAAACGGCCATCTAAGTAATTGACCGCTTCAATGCCCATTTGTTCAGTTGCGGTTGATGAATAGGGAGCAACATGAACTGATCCATTAACTGCATTAGCCATCGTGGTCAAATTACAAGGTAGCTCATCTGTTACAAGTCCCACAGCAGTCGCATAGGGTTGATGGGTATGAATGACGGCTTTAATGTTTTCATCTGATCGAAAAACATAAAGTAGAGCGCCGGTATCCACAGATGGTTTTCTTGTGCCTTCAATAACTTTGCCAAAAAGATCAACTACTAGAACATCGTCTTCAACCATGTCTTCATAAATCATCCCTGAAGGCGTTACAAGCACATGATCACCTATTCTCATACTGATATTTCCACCGGATAGGGCAATTAATTCATACCGATCCAATGTCATACCAGCTTTTATGACTTCATTTTTTTCTTTTTGATACATCGCGTACTCGCTTATTTTGAAACTGTTTGTTATGTGATTTGATCATCGCCTTCATCTCTTCGGGATGAATTCGTTCTTCAACTTTCAGCAACTGTTGCTCGAGAATTTTTGGATCTGAGTAAACCTTCAACTCAATCCAATACTTACTTTTCTTACCAGATTTATCCTTGATACGAATAAATTGCATTGCCTGAATTCTGAACTCTTTGATGAGAAACTCAGAGAGGTCGCTGATAAGATATTCCCGCTTCTTTCCTGCACCTTCGAATCGAATACTTTCAGGTGTAATCGTAATCAGCTCTGGCGTGCTGCGGCTGATCAGTAACCTATAAAAAGAGTAGATACAAACGATCCCAACCAGAAGCCAAAGAATTCTGATAGTTGTCAGGGTTGTGATGTATTTGTAGACGCAGAAAGCGAGGGCAAACAGTGATACCATGCCCTCCCCGTACACTCTTGAACGATAAAGCCGTGGGTCATGTCGAAAGGTTGTAGGCATGGTATCAGAGTTTAACATTTAATCTACTCCACAGATGATTCAGCGCGGAGGAGGGCAGCTTCTTTGAGGATTCGGGCGCGGTTCCAGATAGCCAACGCGAGAGCACCTGCGGTGACTACAACTGTGCCAATAATCCCCAACCCATTCAACCTGACAATGCCCCAAGTTAGCGGGTTAGCTCCATCGACGATGCTGGAAACCATGGACGCACCGGTCGGCATAACAAATTGGGCATCAATAGCAGCCTGAGTAAAGAGAGGTGCCAGGTTGGTTGCGATCAGAAGGCCAACAGCCAGAACAACAACACCAACAAGCAGGGCTCGGAAACCGTTACCACGTACGATCGGGGTAATCAAAACGAACATCCAAGGAATGGTTGCAAGGTCGCCGAAAGGCAGGACTTTGTTTCCGGGGAGAATTACAGCCAGGAATACAGCAATCGGAACTAGGATCAAAGCGACAGTCAGGGTGATGGGGTGTCCAATACCAACAGCAGAATCCAAACCAATATAGATTTGGCCACGATTCTTAAAGCGTTTCTTGATCATTTCAGTCGCTGCATCAGAGATAGGCAGAAGACCTTCCATCAACAAGGCAGCCATTTTTGGGATCAGAACCAGCACTGCACCCATTGTCACACCAAGCAGAAGAATATCTTTGAAAGCATATCCCGCAAGGGCACCAATAGCCAAACCAAGAATGGTTCCAATTAAAATAGGTTCACCAAAGACACCAAAACGCTGCTGGGCTTTTTCGATATTGAAGTCAACTTTGTTCAAACCGGGGATGAAATCGATGAGTTTATTGAATACCCAGGCAATTGGCGCATAGGCGGTCGAAAAACCGTGTGGCAGAGAAATACCGGGCATGTCCAGGCTTTCCTGCACCAATGGAGCGGTGACATCACCAAACACCATGATGATAATCATGTTTACAACGGCGGCAAGAACACCAAGAGGAACACTGTTTGTCAAAATTGCGACCAAAGCACCTGTGAAAGCGAAATGCCAGTAATCCCAGATGTCAACATCAACAGTTTGGGTTGTGTTAGTCAGTAACATAATAATGTTAACAAGCAGACCAACTGGAATAATAATCAGACCGACAGTGGAGGCAAATGAAATTGCAGCAGCCGCTGGCCAACCAACGTCAATGATTGACAGAGAGAAGCCAAAGCGATCCACCATCTGCGAGACTGCAGGACCAAGGTTACCCGTCAATGCACCGATGACAAGGTTCAAGCCGATAAAACCAACACCAACGGTCAAACCTGCGCGCAATGATTTGCCGAATTTTGCACCTAAGGCCAAACCAAAGATGCAGATAATAATCGGCATCATGACAGAAGGTCCAAGGGCCTGAATATAGTTAAAAACTTTTAATACATAATCCATGATATTCTCCATATAAAGATAAGGTGGGTTAGGAATCCATAAGCTTGTAGACTTCTTCCATTGTCTCTTCGATTCCAATCCCAGTAAGAAAAGCTGTACCTCTGATATAAGGGCAGGATACACCTTGAGGTTTCATGCTGGTTGCAACACAAAAGTCATATTGTGAAGACTTTTGAGGAACTTCCGAGACCCTACATTGTTCGATTTTGTATTTTCCAGCATAACCCTTTGCGTTGAGATGCTGTTCTAACTTAGATCTCGCAATAGTAGAGGTCACAATTCCCGATCCACAAGCCAATAAAATTCTTTTCATTTCTAAATATCCTTTCTGATATACAACATTAAAAACTATTTTCTGAATTCGTTCAATATTACCATCCTTTCTTTTTTTTCAATTAACACCTGGAAAATGAAAATATAATCCTCATTTTTCCTTTTCTTACTTCAATCGAGTTACCAGGTTTAATTCCAAATAATTAACTGATAACTACAATTAACTAACCATTGCACCCGCAACTCAAATTTCTACAGACGTTATAGGAAAAAAATGCTGATTCTCGCACTTGCCTAATAGAAATCTTACCTATTACCTAGAGAAAGGTTCAAGTGAGTGCAGATCCTGAAGGTAATAGATTTAGCTTTTTCAATCGATCTAAATCAGATCGACATATGTAAAAATCAATTTTCTACATAATTTCCCAAGAAAGCTAAATCTCAAGAATTGTTAAAGTTCGAAAAATCCAAATACATTTTCCTTGAGGGTTTATTCAACTCCCCCAAAGTCACTCTCAACTAACTCTTTCAAAGCAGCTAAGGCTTCCTGGGCATCCTCACCTTCGGCGGATAGTTGAATGGTAGAGCCGTTAACTGCACCCATACAAAGTACTTTGATTATGCTCTTTGCGTTACCCTTCATTTCGCCGTGTTTGATGGTAATGGCTGATTTAAATTGAGCTGCTGTCCTTACAAAAAGTGTCGCTGGACGAGCATGCAAACCAACCGGATGGGTAATTGTCAGGGTAATTTCGTTGACGGTTGGTTTTGTCTCTTCTTCAGGTTTTGCGTTTCTCTCAGCACGAACTCCCGCATTGAGCTTTTCATTTAACATCTCAACTATTTTTGCACGGTCTTTGGTGCTTCCTAAAGCGGACAAATAATTCTTATCGGGAATAATATCCATCAACTGTTGCAGCATCACCATCACCTTGTCTTTATCAGGTACAGCAAGCATAAAAATGATGTTGACGTTAACAGGAGTATTATCCGGATCACCCATAATGCAAAATTGCACTGGGTTTTCCAGGATTCCTACTGCGACTGCCTGTCTACTGACATGAATTGCATCAGTATGAGGAATTGCCACACTAATTTCACCGGTGGGTAAGCCAGTGGCATATTCAACCTCGCGTGCCAAAATTGCCGGAATGAAACTTTCTTTCACATAGCCGTTATGCAATAACAAAGTGCCGAGTTTGGTGAGAGCTTCTTCCTTTGTGTCAGCTTGCAAAGGCATTATTAGATTTTCTTCAAAAAACCACAATTCCTGATCCATAGAGTTCCTTTTTTCTCTGCCCATTCTTGTATGCTAATTGTTAGCAAACTGCAAAATTAGCTATTTCTAAAATATTATTAACTACAGTCAAAATGATGGCGAAAGCAACGCAATCAGCTGAAATTCTACTAATAATTCACACAATACTCATTTTAATAAATGATCATGTCAGGGTTTTCAATCACCCTAACCAGGTCAGCTAAGAATTGAGCAGCTACTGCACCGTCAACAATGCGGTGGTCCACGCTAAGCGTCATGGACATCATCGGTCTGACTTCAATCGTATCGTTCTCGTCTACCACGACAGGTGTGCGTATTGTCGTTCCGACTGCAAGAATGCCAGTTTGAGGCGGATTGATGATGGCAGTAAATGATTTAATGCCAAACATTCCCAGGTTTGAGATCGTAAAGGTGCCACCATCCACTTCTTCACGTGTCAATACGCCGTCACGTGCCTGTTTGGCAAGATAGCGCATTTGTTCATTTATCTCAGCCAAACCAAGCTGATCTGCCTGGTGAATGACTGGAACTACCAATCCGTCGGAAACTGCTGTTGCAATCCCCAGGTTGACGTCCTCCCAAAATTCGATTCTGTCTTCAACAATAGAAGCATTCAGATAGGGGTGACGTTTTAGGTTCCAGGCAACCAACTTTGCAAGGTAAGCAGTTACAGAAATGGAACTTTTGCCGGTCTTTTCATTGAGCTTGTTCATACGCTGACGACTTTCTTCAGCCCGGCTCATGTCAACTTCAACCGTCAAGTAGATATGGGGTGAATTCTGATAACTGGCTGTTAGCCGTTCCGCGATGCGCTTGCGCTTTCCCACTAAAGGTATCGAACTTCCAGCAACAAGATTGGCAGCTTTTACGGGAGTTGGTGCAGTATGCGGTGTGGAAACTTGAGCGAAACTGGTTGAAGCATTAACTACATCAATGGACTGAATGCGACCGCGTGGACCGCTACCGCTTATACCTTCAAGGTCAATTTCGTTTTCCTTCGACATTCGGCGGGCGGCTGGTGTTGCTGTAACCTTCCCACCGGGCAAAGTTTGCGGAGCTGCAAGAAACTTTTCAATATCACTTTTCGTGATTCTATCGCCTTTAGTTTGAACTCCGGCGAGATCAATATTCATTGAAGCCGCCATTTTTTCAGCCACTGGTGTAGCGCGCAAGTTGGTTGTGGCTGAAGCATGAGCCGAGGCAGCAAGCTCAGGTTTTAATGACTCCTGAGAATTTTCCTGACTACCGGGCAGTTCAGATAAGGATTCTCCTTCTGCCAGGATATAGGCGACAACTTTTGTAACAGGAGCCTCTTCGTTTTCATGATAGAGGATGCCAACCAGGGTTCCTGTTTCAGGTGCTTCAATGTCGCTGGTGATCTTATCGGTCTCGACAGTTACGACAGGTTCACCTTTGGTGATCTTTTCGCCTTCTTTTTTCAACCATTCAATGATTGTGACCACTTCCTGGTCCATATCCATTTTTGGCATAATAAACGGTGTAGGCATGTCACCTCTTCTTAATAAGCATTACTAACAATGGCACGGATCTCTGCTTCAATATCCACTTCTTGTGGCACCGCTGCTGCTTCCATTAAACGGTTGTAGGGGATTGGGCAGTCTTTGCCAGCTAAACGGCGCATCGGTGCATCCAGATAATCAAACGCATCGCTTTCGCATACTGCAGCAAATACTTCTCCAGCCCAACCACCGATCTTGGTAGCTTCGTGGACAACCAGCAGCTTGCCGGTCTTTTTTACCGAGGCATTGATAGTGTCAGTATCCAGAGGCCGTAGAGTACGGGGATCAATAACTTCAACACTGATACCTTCCGAAGCCAGTTTTTCGGCTACTGTCAAGGTTTTATTGACCATGATTCCAGATGTGACCACCGTTAGGTCTGTGCCTTCGCGTTTTACTTCTGCCACGCCCAATGGGAGAGTATATTCACCTTCTGGAACTTCGCCCTTTACTTTATAGAGCAATTTATGTTCAATAAAACAAACTGGGTTTGGGTCGCGGATAGCACTGATCAAAAGACCTTTGGCATCGTGAGGATTACTCGGAGCCACAACCTTGATTCCAGGGATGGTCATAAGAATATTTTCAAGTGACTGTGAGTGTTGAGCTGCTGCTCCAGTGCCCGAACCACCAGCCATACGAACCACCATTGGTACAGTGGCTTTTCCACCGAACATGTAGCGGGCTTTTGCAGCCTGGTTCATCAACGGTTCCAGGGCAAGGAGGATGAAATCCATGAACATCATCTCAGCAATGGGTTTCATACCAACCATTGCTGCACCAGTAGCTGCACCGACAATTGCCAACTCTGAAATGGGGGTTTCCAATATTCTTTCTGGTCCAAATTCATCCAACATACCAGCGCTTACACCAAACGCACCGCCATAGGTACCGATATCTTCCCCCATCAGGAAAACAGTATTATCTCGACGCATTTCTATAACCATCGCATCGCGGATGGCTTCACGATATGTTATTTCAGGCATAGACCCACTCCATTACATCCTTTGGATCCGGTTCAGGGGATTCCTCAGCAAATTTGACTGCGACATCAATATCCTGGACAGCTTCTTCATGAATCTGTCTTACCGCATCAACCGTTAAGATGTCAGCTTTGAGCAGCAGTCCTTCCATACGGTCAATGGGATCCTTCACGGTCTTCCAATACTCAATCTCATCCTTGCTGCGGTAAAGATTACGATCGCTTTTTGAATGTCCAAAGTAGCGATAAGTTGTAGCCTCAATAAAGAAAGGACCATTACCAGCACGGATACTCTCAACGGCTTTTTTTGCATGCTCATACATTGCCAAGACATCGTTGCCATCCACCAGGAAGTAGGGAATATCATAGGCGGCTGCACGAGCCCGGAATGGCGTCTTGGCAGAAACACGTTTGACATTGGCAGACATGCCATATTGATTGTTCTCGCAAACATACAGAATCGGCAAATCCCATATCCTGGCCATGTTAAGAGATTCATGGAAGATGCCTTCATTGGCAGCCCCATCTCCAAAAAGAGTCAAAACCAACTGGTCTGTCTTTCGTTGTTTAATAGCAATGCCCACACCGGCAGCCAACTGCAAACCTC